>JAISGW010000094.1 GCA_031262895.1 Tannerella sp.
AAGCACCTTGCAGCCCAGCAGCGTGCCGATGAAATGCTTCGCCATCCGCTCGTTCTGCATCAGCGCCTTGAAGATGCTGTCGTATATGGGATTCGCTATCAGCATGACGTCAGTAATTAGTTGTCAGTAATCAGCAATCAGTTTTCAGAGCAAAGATATAAAAATTATGTCCGCAAAGAAATACGGTTTCGCCGGAAAAGCGCAAAGCTTCTCCGCGACGACGTAAATACCATAAGCGAGTAAATTTTCCCAGCAAAGGGGGGCGGCGTAGGCCCCCAAACGGGGGATCCCATTGTGTTTTTCCTGTTTCGTCACCAGCCGCAAGCCGGTGTTCCACAGCGTGATGCCGGTGACCAAGGCTTTCGTCACCTGCCTGTTCCGGGCCGCCTTGGCTGCCGTCCTTCCCCGCCGCAAAAAAGCTGGGAGTTTGTGCGAAAACATGGAACTTTTAGCAGCCAAAAGTCCTATATTTTTCCAAAAATATGGAACTTATATTTGAAGGCTTCGGACTTTCTTGAAACGACATAAGGTTTCGTGGCCGCGAAACGTTGATTTGTCGCCGCAAGACGTTGAATTTTCACCGCGAGACGTTGAATTCTCGCGACGGGACGTTGAATTCTCGCCGCTCGCACCGGATATCGGGAACAAGTGCGGTGACGAAACCTTCTGTCATACCTAAACAGCTGGATATTAATACGTATGACGAAGTGATACAAAGCAAAAAAAACGGTATCAGAAAAGGCGGGTGGTATAGTTGCGCATTTCTTTGCGAAGGGCGCGGGCTTGTCCGCCGGTAACGCTGTCCATCAAGGCCCAAAAACGCGGGCCGTGGTTCATCTCGCGGGTGTGGCAGAGTTCATGCAGGAGCACGTAGTCCATCAGACGGTCGGGCAGGAGCATCAGGGAAAGGGAAAGGTTGATATGTTTACCGGCACTGCAACTGCCCCAGCGCGTTTTGGTGTCGGCAATGCGCAAGCCATTGTAGCTGAAGCCGTACTCGCCTGCCAGCCGTTCCAGCCTGGCGGGCAAAACGCGCTTGGCTTCGTGGCGCAAGGCGCGCCCGATGAAGCTTTTGATGATGGCCTGCACACTGGTCTCGGCAAAGTCGGTGGCCATCGGGCAGGCGATATGCAGGACGCCGTCCTTGAGCTGCATATAAAAATTGTCGCGTTCGGCGCGAAAGATATGCAGGCGGAAGGTGTTGGTCTGCAATTCCGACTGCTCGTCGTAGGCCGGGGCCTTCCGCGCCTTGAGTAGGGCTTCCTTCAGCGCGGAGCGCTGTTCGTCGATAAAAGTCAGCAGCCGCTTAGGGTCGACACCGACAGGCAGCGTCGCCAGAATTTGCCCCTCACGGATGCGCAGGGAGATACGTTTGGCCAAAGCATTGCCCACACGGACGCGTATGATTCCGAAATCCTTGTCCCTTAACGCGTAGGTGTTCACTGTTTCTTGCTTTCGTGGTATTCCTCTTCGGTATTCACGTTCCACACGGCCGATTTGTCGGTGTCGCCTTTGCGGATGCAGCCGACGGCTTCCATGGCCGTCAGCATGGAATGGTCCTGGTTGTTGTAACGATGTTGCCCATTACGGCCGATGCAATAGAGGTTCTCTATCCCGTCGAGGAAATTCTTTACCTTTTCCAATTCGTAATAAGTGCCGTAGTAGGTAGGATAGGCTTTTTTCACCTTGAGCTGCACGGCGTCGCAAACGCTTTCGCGCTCGATAATGTCGATGTGCACCAGCTCGTCAATGGCTTTCCGGATGAAAGTCTCCTGAGGCAGGTTCCACATAGCGTCACCCTCGGTGCAGAAATACTCCAGCCCTATCCACATCTTGTGCTCGTAGTCGGCCACCATATACGGCGACCAGTTGTTGAATATTTGCAGGCGGCCAACCTTCACGTCGCGCTCCTGTATGTATATCCAAGTATCCGGCACACGTTCCTTATAAGTTTTAATCTTCGTATGATTTTTGATTTTCAACTCGTCGACCAGCAATCCTACGGTGATGAAGTCTCGGTATTGCAAGCCATCGGCAATCCGGCGCACCTCATCGGGGACATCTATGCCCCGCAAGGCTGCGACTAAGTCTTTGAGCGGCATAGAGGAAAGCAGGTAGTCGCAGGCTACGGAGTCACCGCCATCCAGTCCGACAGAGACAACACGTTTGCCTTCGACCTGTATGCGGTTCACACGGCTATTCAGGCGCAACTCGCCGCCTTTGGCACGTATCTCGGAAGCGGCTGTTTCCCATAGCTGGCCGGGGCCTAACTTGGGGTAGATGAATTGCTCGATGAGCGAGGTTTCCTCTTCCTTTTGACGGATGTCCTTGGAACGGAAAGGCTTCTTGAGCACATGGAGCAGCACGCCCATCAGGGAAAGCCCCTTGACGCGCTGGGCGCCCCAGTCGGCCCCCAATTTGGAAGGATGGAATCCCCAGACCTTTTCCGTATAATCTTCGAAGAACATCTTGTAAAGCGGCTTGCCGAAGCGGTTGATATAAAAATCTTCCAAAGAATTTTCCTTGCGCTTCGCCACGACAGAAAAGAGATAGCCGAAGCCTGCCTTGAGGGTGCGCAGCAAGCCCATATTGCGGAAGGTTTCCCATTTCAGGGCGACAGGGTATTCGAAAAACTTCCTCAGATAAAAGATGCGCGAGATGCGCCGCCGGAGCAGCATAAGACGGTCAACTTTTTCCGGATCAGGACCTCCTGCCTGCAACTCCTTATCTTCGGGGACAAGCAGGTCGTCTTTGGAGGGGCTGCCCTGCAAGGGCATGAGCTTTTGCCACCAATCCATTACGGCATCGCTCTTCGAAAAGAAACGATGGCCGCCGATGTCTATGCGGTTTCCCTTATATTCGACCGTCTTGGAGATGCCGCCGATGTCGCCGGTCTCTTCGCAAACGAGCGGGTGCACTTCCGTCTTGTCCAAAAGTTCATAGGCCGCAGTCAAGCCCGCCGGGCCTGCGCCGATAATCACAGCTTGTCGTTTCATGTCGTTTGACTTTTTCGATTAAAAATTAAAAAGCGTCTCCCCAGAAAATTCCACAGATAGACCAATACGGTGGAGACAAGTTTGGAAAGCATGACGGAGGTGAGTTGAGGAAGCATAAAGTACCGTTGGAAACAGGCGGTAAACAACCAGATGAACAGGTCGTTCAAGCCGAGGCCGACGATGCCGACCAAGGCAAACAGCAGGAACTCCGTCCCCTTGCTGTATGAGGAAGCCTTGAACACCCAAACGGTGCTGATGAAATAATTCACCAGCAAACCGGCGAGGAAAGAACAACTGGCGGAAACCAGGTAGTAGAAGCCCGCATATTTTGTCAAGACGAAGAGCAGGCCGTAATCCACCAAGAAGGCCGCCCCGCCGACGAAAGCGTAACGAAACAACTGTATCAGCAGGTTGTCCGTTTTTTCCGCCAGGAGCCGATTGAGCCAATTCTTCATTGGGCAGCTGGAGCAGGCAGGTTGATTTCTTTAGCTGCCTGCCCGCGATCGAATTTCAGCAGGTAGGTATCCGGGTTCGCCAAGTGCATGACCACTTGGAAACAGGCCGGATGTTTTTGGATGGCAGGATAGAGGTAGCGGGAAGTGGAACTGTAACCCAATTGCTCAAGCACCACATATTGCACCTTGGCATCAAGCAGTCCTTTCAGCAGCGTCTTGTCGTCTTCCGTCCAGGCATAGCCCGTCACGGCGCCCTTGCTGTACATGTAGAACAGTTCCGGCTTGCGCGAGCAAACCACGGCCGAAGGGGGCAATTGTTTGTGCACAGCCTCACCTATGCGGAAGAAATTCGTGTAGGCGGCAGGGAAGGGCGCGTTGTTTTCGGCATGCAGGACTTGCAGCCGATGAAAAGAGAAGAGGCAGAGTACCAACAGCAGCCAGGGCGACAACTCTTTCGCCCAGCCGGCCTTGCGCAGGGCCACCCGAAAAACGGCGTACACCCCTACGGCCAAGCTGATTTCCATCAGCGGGAGCAAGGCCGTAAGGTAACGGTTTCCACTGGGAGTGCTGAACAGGGAAATCACTCCGAAGGTGGCTACTATATAAAAGAGGAAGAACCATTTGAACTTTCCGAATTGCCAGATACCGACAATAATCAGCACGACAAGGAGGATGGCAGCCAGCCATTCGCCAAAAGTTGTTGCGCTTCCGTAATCAACGTTCATGTAAGGCGTCAAGGAATCAGGCAGTGCCTTGGTGAGCAACATGCGGAAGGTATCGAAGAAGCGGTGTATGACTTCGCCTAAACCCAGCGAACCTTCTTCCGGTCGCCAAGGATTGGCCAAGGCGATGGTATCAAGGTAACGGCTCTGTCCCACTCCGGCCCATTTGTTGCGTAGCATCCAGGGAAACAGGCAAAGTACAAAGCCGGCACCAAAGCCCAGCATCTCTTTCCAGCGTTTCGTAAAAAGGAAATAGCCCAGCACGGCCACTATCAGGGCAATGCCTTGGGTGCGGATATGATAGCAATAAGCGGCAGCAAAGATAGACAGGTAGAAATAGCCGTCTTTCCAGAAAGGTTTTCCGTTTTTCCCTTGGTCCAACTTGTAAAGGAACCAAAGCGTGAGCACGGAAAAGAAGAGGAAGGCCGTTTCCGACATCATCATGGTGGCAAAGGCTAAGGAACGGTTGACCAGCAAGGCCAAAACGCAGGCCGCAAAGGCCAATGGGAGGGAGGACTTGCGTCCTTTGATGAAAAAGAAAAGCAACAGCACACTTCCCAAAAGGAAAAGTCCGTTGAATATTTTTTGCGCAATGAAACTGTCGGTAAAAATGCGCAGGAGCGACATCAGCAGCGGATAACCCGGAGGAAAGACGTTCGTGGGCGGATAGGCCGGATTAGTCACGTCGGCATAGCCATGCCCTCCGGCAATGGAACTGGCCAGCATATAATACCGGCAATTGTCGCCATTCAAGTCTATCTTCGCATTGAAAATATAGGTGAAGGCAATGAGAAAGACGACGACGAGTCCTGCCACATAAAATGGCAGGCTCGTCGTTTTCTTTTTCAGAGTTTGTGTCTGGCGGCTCATTTGACTTCCCAAACCTCGCCTTGCATCAGCAGGTCATGAAGATTCTTTACCGGATGTTTGGCGCGCACTTCACGTACTTGTTCTTCTACGGCCTCGTCGTAAGTCGGTGCATCCACGTCGCGGATAAGGCCGAGTGCAACGGGCAGGTCGCCATGCATCATGCCGAGCATGGTATGAAGCGTATTGTCCGATTCGTGGGCGTCGTGCACCAGCACGTCGTCAAGCGTGTAACCGTCTTGACCGATGGTAACAGCTTTCAGTTTCAGCCCGTCGAGCACGAGGCCCTTCTCTTTGTTTTTGCCGAAGAGCATCTTCTCGCCGTGACGAAGGAAGATAGTCCGGTCTTCGCGCACCTCCTTGTCGGTAATCACCTTATGGATACCGTCATTGAAGATGACGCAGTTGACCAGCACTTCCACGACGGAGGCGCCTTTATGGCGGGCCGATTCAGCCAGCAGTTCGGTGGTGTTCTTCAAGTCCGTGTCGATAGTGCGGGCGAAGAAGTGGCCGCGGGCACCCATGGTGAGTTCGGCGGGAATAAAGGGGTCTTCCACCGTACCGTAAGGTGAGCTTTTCGAGACGAATCCACGGTCGGAAGTCGGCGAATACTGTCCTTTGGTCAGGCCGTAAATCCTGTTATTGAAGAGTACGATATTCAGGTCCACGTTGCGCCTGAGGGCATGGATGAAATGGTTTCCGCCTATGGCGAGGGCGTCGCCGTCGCCGGTCATTACCCAGACGCTGAGTTTGGGGTTGGCCGTCTTCACGCCGGTAGCGATGGCTGCCGCACGTCCGTGGATGGTGTGGAAGCCGTAAGTATTCATATAATAGGTGAGGCGAGAGGAGCATCCGATGCCGGAGATAACGGCGATGTCCTTGGGCGCTACGCCCAGTTCGGCCATGGCCTTGTGCAGGCAATTCAGCACGGCGTGGTCGCCGCAGCCGGGGCACCAGCGCACGTACTGGTCGCTCTTATAATCTTTGGGTTCAAATTTTTTCGTTTCCATCCTTATTTGGCCTCCAGTATTTTAGTAAATTCTTCTACCAACCGCGAGACGACGAAAGGCTGTCCCTTGATACGGTTGAATTTATACGGATCAAAGTCATCGACTTTGCTGCGCAGGTAATTGGCGAACTGGCCCGTATTCTGTTCGGCTACTACCACCTTCTTGTATTTCTTCAAGATGGACGCCGTGTTTTTAGGCAAGGGGTTGATGAACCTGAAGTGTGCCAAAGCGACCTTCTTGCCTTGCGAACGCATGACTTGCATGGTTTCGCAGAGATGTCCGAAGGTGCCGCCCCAACCTACGATAAGCAGGTCGGCATCCGTATCTCCCAGCACTTCCTGTTCGGGAATAAAGTCGGCTATCTTATTGATTTTTCCCTGACGGGTGAGCACCATCTTTTGGTGGTTCATCGGTTCGGTGGAAATGGCGCCTGTTTCGCTGTTCTTTTCCAAGCCACCGATGCGGTGCATGAAACCTTCGGTACCGGGCACGGCCCAATAACGCACCAAAGTCTCCGGATCGCGGAAGTAGGCCTTCCACGGCTTCTCGCCCTTATACTGATTGACGTAATGCGGATGGATTTCGGGAAGCTTGTCCATATCGGGCAACTTCCATGCGGCGGAGCCGTTGGCGATGAATGCGTCGGAAAGCAACACGACGGGGGTCATGTGTTCAACGGCCAGCTTGCCAGCCCAGAAGGCAGCGTCGAAGCAGTCGGTCGGAGTAGTGGCGGCGATAACCACGACGGGGCTTTCACCGTTACGTCCGTACATCACCTGCATCAGGTCGGTCTGTTCGCTCTTGGTCGGCATGCCGGTAGAGGGGCCGCCGCGTTGCACGTCAACGAGCACCAGCGGCAACTCGGAGATGACTGCCAAGCCGAGGGCTTCGCTCTTCAGGGCAACGCCGGGGCCGGAAGTAGAGGTGGCGGCCAAGTTGCCAGCAAAGCTGGCGCCTATGGCTGAGCAGATGCCTGCTATTTCGTCTTCCATCTGGCAGGCTTTCACGCCCAAATCCCTGCGTTTAGCCAGCTCATGCAGGATGTCTGTGGCCGGGGTAATGGGATAGCTTCCAAGGAAGAGTTGCAAGCCGGCCTTCTCGGCAGCGGCTATCAGGCCGTAGGCCGTAGCGCGGTTGCCGTTGATGTCGGTATAAAAGCCCGGTTTTGCTTTTTCGCTCTCAATACGGCAGGTAGACACGGAGGTATGCGTGTTATGACCGTAATTGTAGCCGTCAGTCAAGGCTTTGATATTGGCTTTGGCAATGGCGGGTTTCTTGGCAAACTTGGTTTGCAGTTGTTGCATGGCCTCTTCCAAGGGGCGTTCGAACAACCAGCAGACCAGCCCGAGGGCGAACATATTTTTGCAACGGACGGCGGCCTTCACGTCGAGGCCGAATTCCGCCAAGCCGTCCTTTACCATCGTAGAGATGGGAGCGGCCACAACTTGCACGTTGCCCAAGCCTAATTCCTTAAATGGTTCATCGGTTTTGAAAAGGGCTTTGTCCAAATCCGCTTTCTGGAAAGAGTCAGTGTCGATGATGACGATGGCATGCGGTTTGAGATGGTTGACGTTTACCTTCAAGGCTGCCGGATTCATGGCAACCAAGACGTCGGCTTTGTCGCCAGGTGTGTACACATGGTGTGCGCCCAGATGGACTTGGTAGCCGGATACTCCGCTCAGGGAGCCTTTAGGCGCCCGAATTTCGGCAGGGTAGTCGGGGAAGGTGGAAATATCGTTCCCCAAAATGGCCGAAAGATTAGAGAAAATCGTACCGGTCAGCTGCATACCGTCACCGGAATCACCTGAAAATCGGACAACGACATCCTCTAAGGTAGTTACTTTGCTTTGCTCTGTCATAGTAATATTGTTTAGGAAAACCCTTCGGTTTCTCGCGGCAAAATTAAGCAATATCTTCTGAACGCAAAGCGGAGGCAAGAATGCCCCGAAAAAAACCGAACTTTGCCGCGCTCATTAAAAAACACAAGCGTAAAACATGAAGCAATATGATTTTGACGAACTGATAGACCGGCACGGTACTTCCTGCGTGAAGGTCGACGGTTTGAAAGCCGAATATGGGCAAACCGACCTGCTACCCCTGTGGGTGGCCGACATGGATTTTCGTACACCCGATTTCGTCGTTGAGGCCCTGCACCGGCGTCTCAAGCATGAAATTTTCGGCTACACCTTTCCTCCGGAATCTTATATCCGCGCCATCGTGGACTGGGTAAAATGGAAGCAGAATTACGAAGTGCGTCCGGAATGGCTGACTTATATTCCCGGTATCGTAAAAGGTCTTGCTTTTGCCATAGACTGTTTCACGGAAAAGGGTGACGGGGTTGTCATTCAGCCACCCATTTACCCGCCTTTCCGGCGCGTGCCCGAAACCTTGGGGCGCCAAGTGCTGGAAAACCCGCTCAAGCTGGAGGGCGGTCGCTACCGGATGGACTTGGACGGCTTAGAGAACCTGCTGGAAGACTATCCCTGCAAAGCGCTCCTGCTGAGCAGCCCCCATAATCCCGGCGGCATCGTCTGGGATGCGGGGACGCTGGCCCGCCTGGCGGAGATTTGCCTGCGGCACGGCCTGTTAGTCTTCTCCGACGAAATCCATTCCGAAATGGCCTTCAGGCCAGCGGAGCAACGTCCTTTCCCCAGCGTCTCGCAAACGGCGGCCGACCACAGCATTACCTTTATGGCACCCAGCAAAACCTTTAACATAGCGGGCATCGTCTCTTCTTACGCCATCGTGCCCAATGAAAAGCTGCGCGAGAAATTCTTCGCCTACCTCGCCGCCAGGGAATTAAACGACGGAACCATCTTTGCCTACACAGCCACCGAAGCCGCCTATACGCAGGGCGCCGACTGGTTGCGCCAGATGCTTGATTACGTAAAAGGGAACCTGCAATTCGTAGACGCTTACCTGCGGGAGAACATTCCCGCCATCAAGGCTTACCCGACGCAAGCCTCTTTCCTTTCCTGGTTAGATTGCCGCGAGCTTGGCCTGAAGCAGGAAGATTTGGTAGCCCTCTTTCTTCGGGCCGGACTGGCCCTGAACGACGGAGCCTCCTTCGGCACCGGCGGCGAAGGGCACATGCGCCTGAACGTAGGCTGCCCCCGCTCTATTCTCCGCCAAGCCCTTCACGGGCTAAAAGCGCAATGCGTTTATGTCAATACGAATAAAGCATAACTTATAACTTCTTCGTAAGTTTGCCCCCTCAATTCTCATACATTTATATATAGGTACATGAAAATAGCAACGAACAAATTCGTATCCGTCACGTACGACCTCTTTGTCGGCGAAGGCGAAGAATTGTCCTTGATGGAACAGGCGACCCGCGAAGTTCCCTTGGATTTCCTTTATGGCACAGGTGTCATGCTCCCCTCTTTCGAGGAAAAGCTGAAAGGACTCGGCGTAGGAGACAAATTTGAGTTCGTCCTCAGCCCCGCCGAGGCTTACGGCGACTATGACGAGGAGAACCAGATAGAACTTCCGAAATCAGCTTTCGAGGTGGACGGCCAGTTCGACTCGGAGATGGTGCAGGAGGGACGGGTCATCCCCATGATGGATTCGGAAGGCAACCGTTTGAATGGTTCGGTCATGGAAGTGGGAGAGGACACCGTACTTTTGGATTTCAACCATCCTCTGGCCGGAGAGACGCTCCATTTCTCCGGCGAAGTCATCGCCGTGCGTCTTCCGACGGAAAAAGACATCAAAGCCTTGTCGCACGACCATTGCTGCGGTTGCGGCTGTGATTGCGATTGCGAAGGTGACGAGGCTTGCGATTGCGGCTGCGGAGGCCATCATCATTGAGCGATGTCCAACACCTTCGGCCATATCTACCGGCTGACTTCCTTCGGCGAGTCTCATGGCGAAGCCATAGGCGGCGTCATTGACGGCTGCCCGGCGGGCTTGGCCGTCGACTTGGATTTCATCCGCAGCGAACTGTCCCGCCGGCGGCCGGGGCAGTCCGCCCTCACTACCCCCCGCAAGGAAACCGACGCGGTGCATTTCCTTTCCGGCATCTATGAGGGAAAAACCACCGGCACGCCTATCGGCTTCTTCATTCCGAATGAAAACCAGCATTCCTCGGATTACGAGGAAATGAAGACCTTGTACCGCCCCTCACATGCCGATTATACCTATCAGATGAAATACGGCCTCCGCGACCCGCGGGGCGGCGGACGCGCTTCCGCCCGCGAAACGGCAG
>JAISGW010000105.1 GCA_031262895.1 Tannerella sp.
GATTATTTTACCGTGACCTGCAAGGGTAAGACGCGCCTTATCCCTGCTGCAATTGACCTGCGCCCGCAGATGCGCGGCAGGGGCAACCTCCTCCTCTCCAACGAAAGCATCCTGAGGCATATCCTCGGCGGAGGCCATAAAATCTTATTGTAGAGATGTAACCTGCTAATCCCTTGTTTTCCTACCTTTGTGCAGCAATATACAGAGACAAACTAAAGAAGTGAATGATGGAAAACGAACAACTTTTATCTTTGGTACGGAGCCGTGCGCAAAGCTGGCTTGCCGACAGTTATGACGAGGAAACGCGCCGCAGCGTACAGGCGCTGCTCGACAAGGAAGACCCCGCCGACCTCATTGACGCCTTCTACAAAGACTTGGAATTCGGTACGGGCGGCCTGCGCGGCATCATGGGCGTGGGCACGAACCGGATGAACATCTACACCGTGGGTGCGGCTACCCAGGGCTTTGCCAACTATTTGAAAAGGGAATTTGCCAAGCTGCCGCAAGTCAAGGTCGTCATCGGCCATGACTGCCGTAACAA
Organism: Tannerella sp.; assembly: GCA_031262895.1. Classification (GTDB taxonomy): domain Bacteria; phylum Bacteroidota; class Bacteroidia; order Bacteroidales; family Tannerellaceae; genus JAISGW01. The sequence continues at coordinate 542 of JAISGW010000105.1, forward strand.
CAGCCGCCGCTTCGCCGAAATTTCCGCCGACATCTTCTCGGCCAACGGTATCAAGGTTTATTTGTTCGACGACCTGCGCCCCACGCCGGAGATGTCGTTCGCCATTCGCCGCTTGGGCTGCCAGGGCGGCATCATCCTCACCGCTTCGCACAACCCCAAGGAGTACAACGGCTACAAGGCCTATTGGGATGACGGCGCGCAGATGATTGCCCCGCACGACCGCGACACCATTGCCGAGGTGAACAAGGTGCGCGACGTGGCCGACATCCGCTTCCAAGGAAACAAGCAACTGATAGAAATCATCGGCGCCGAGATGGATAAGCGCTTCGTTGAGGCATTGACCTCCATTTCCCTTTCTCCTGAAATCATTTCCCGCCACCACGACATGAAGATTGCCTATACGCCCTTGCACGGTACGGGCGTACGCTTGGTGCCGATGGTGTTGAAGGCTTTCGGGTTCACCCACCTCATCCATGTGCCGGAGCAGGACGTGGTCAGCGGCGATTTCCCCACCGTCGTTTCCCCTAATCCGGAAGAGCCGGCAGCCATGGCCATGGTCGTTGCCAAAGCCAAGGAAGCTGATGCCGAACTGGCGCTGGCCACCGACCCCGACGGCGACCGCGTGGGTGCCGCCGTGAAAAACAACCGGGGCGAGTGGGTGCTGCTCAACGGCAACCAGACCGCCATCCTCTTTGTTTACTATCTCATCACGCGTCGCAAAGAGCTGGGCCTGCTTAAAGAAAACGATTACGTTGTCAAGACCATCGTCACCACCGAGCTGATACGCAGCATTGCCGAACGCAACAAGGTGGAACTCTTCGACGTTTATACCGGTTTCAAATGGATAGCCGACGTGATACGCCGCAACGAGGGCAAGAAAAACTATATCGGCGGCGGCGAGGAAAGCTACGGCTTCCTTTGCGAAGACTTCGTGCGCGACAAGGACGCCGAGTCGGCCTGCGCCATGCTGGCCGAAATCACCGCCTGGGCCAAAGACCAGGGCCTGACGCTTTACCAACTCTTGGAAAAGATTTACCGTGAATACGGCTACTCGAAGGAAGTGGGCGTTTCCGTCGTGAAGAAGGGGAAAACGGGCGCCGACGAGATTGAGGCCATGATGAAGAATTACCGCCTGCATCCCTTGGAGGAGATTGCCGGCTCGAAAGTGGAATACGTTTACGACTATGCCAACTTGAAGGGATACAGTTGCCGGGACAAGGAAACCTTTACGCTTGACATGCCCACCACGTCCAACGTGCTCCAATATATTACCGAAGACAAGACAAAGGTCTCCATCCGTCCTTCCGGCACGGAACCGAAAATCAAGTTCTACTGCGAGGTGCATCATGCTGTCGGCAGCGGTGATTTGGAAGCAGCCGAAATAGCCGCCTCATATAAAATCGAACAAATCAAAGCTTCTTTAGGTATTTGAAAGAAGAGATGGCGGACATTCTGGTCATCGAAGACGACCTTACCTTTTCTTTGATGCTCACGGCCTGGCTGCGGAAGAAGGGCCTGCAAGTGGAGGCCGCCGCTTCGTTGAAAGCTGCCAGGGAGAAACTTTGCGAGGGCGTCCGTTTGATACTTTCCGACCTTTACCTGCCCGACGGCGACGGCATAGCCTTCCTGCGCGCCCTGCGCGCCGAGGGCGGAGGACAGCCTTTCATCATCATGACCAGCTACGCGCAGATACAGACGGCCGTGCAAGCCATCAAGCAGGGCGCCGTAGATTATATCCCCAAGCCTTTCAACCAGGACGAACTCTGGACGAAGATACAGGCGCTCTTGCAGGCCTCTTCCACCGAAAGCAAGGAAGAGGAGGAAGGCGATGTGGAAGGCTGTTCCCCCCTGATGCGGCAGTTGTATGAACATATCGCCCTCGTGGCGCCTACCGAGATGTCGGTTCTGATTACCGGCTCCAGCGGCACAGGTAAAGAATACGTTGCGCGGCGTATTCACCGGCTTTCCGAGCGTAAGGGGGCACCCTTCGTGGCCGTCGACTGCGGCGCCATTCCCCGTGAACTGGCCGCCTCCGAATTTTTCGGACACCTGAAAGGCTCCTTTACCGGCGCCATAGACAACAAGACCGGCGCCTTTGAGGCCGCCAAGGGAGGTACCCTTTTCCTTGATGAGATAGGTAATCTGAACTATGATATTCAGGCGCAGCTCCTGCGTGCTTTGCAGGAACGGAGCATCAAGCCCGTAGGCGGCAACCAATTGTTGAAGACCGATGTCCGCTTGCTGGCAGCCACTAACGAGGACTTGGTCGCGGCCATTCAGGCCGGCCGTTTCCGTCAAGACCTTTATCACCGCATCAACGAGTTTACCATACATCTTCCCGACCTCTGCCAGCGGGGTGACGACCTGCTGCTCTTTGCCGAACATTTCCTTCGCCAGGCCAATCGGGAGTTGAAGAAGCAGGTGCAGGGCTTCGAGGAAGACGTGCTGGACTTGTTCCGCAGCTATGCTTGGCCGGGAAACCTTCGCCAGATGAAGAATGCCGTGCGTTATGCCGTTCTTTTGGCCAAGGGTGAACGCATCGGCCTCGGCGAATTACCCGAAGAAATACGCCGCAAGGAAAAGCCGGAGGTATCCGACAGATCGAACCTGCGCTTGCATGACGAAGACCAGGAACGCGGGCAAATCGAAGAAGCCATGCGAAAGGCGGGCGGCAACAAGACCCGCGCCGCACAGCTTCTGGGCGTCGACCGCAAAACCCTTTACAACAAACTGAAGACTTACGGGCAATAGTTTATTTACACGATATTAAAAGGCAGAGAACTGTGGAAACATCTATGGAAAATTACAGCTATAGCGAACTCATTCAAAGGCAGGCCCGGAAATATGGCGGGCGGACGGCCTTGCGGTACCGGGACGACGAGAAGGGACGCTGGGAAGACTTGTCGTGGAACCGCTTTGCCGAGATTGTCCTCCTCGCGGCCAAGGCCATGGCCCAATTCGGCATCGGCGTGCAGGAAAATATCGGCATCTATTCACAGAATATGCCGGAATGCCTCTTCACGGATTTCGCGGCTTATGCCAATCGGGCAGTTACCGTGCCGATGTATCCCACCAGCTCGCCTGCACAAGTCGAATATATCCTCCGCGACGCTGCCATCTCCACCCTTTTTGTCGGTGAACAGCAACAATACAACAATGCCCGCATCGCGCAAAAGGCTTGTCCGGCCTTGAAGCAACTCGTGGTGTTCGACGCCAGGGTGAAGTTCGATGCCGGCGACCATGCTTCCGTTTACTTCAGCGACTTCCTGCGATTGGGCGACAACATGCATAGCGAGACCCTTGTCAAGGTGCGCAGCAAAGAGGCTTTGCCCGAAGACGCGGCTGTCCTTATCTACACCTCCGGCACGACGGGCGACCCCAAGGGCGTGGTGCTTCGGCATTCCAATTTCATGGAAGCCATGCGCATCCACAGGGAGCGCCTGCCGCAGGTGAACGACAAGGAGACTTCCTTCTGCTTCCTCCCGCTCACGCATATCTTTGAGAAAGCCTGGACATACCTCTGCCTCTGCTCCGGCGTGACCATAGCCATTAATCGTGACCCGAAAAAGATTCTGCAAACCCTGCCGGAGGTGCGTCCCACCATGATGTGCAACGTGCCCCGGTTCTGGGAGAAAGTTTATGCGGGCTTGCATGCGAAGCTGTCCGCCTTTCCCGCGCCTTTGCGGGTCATGGCCGCCCGTGCCGTGAAGGTGGGGCGCCGCCATAATCTGGCGTACAGGAGCAAGGGTTTGAAGCCGCCTTTGCTGCTGCATCTTCAATTCCTGTTTTACGATAAAACGCTTTTCCGTTTCGTCAAGAAGGTGCTGGGCTTGGAACGGGGCATCCTTTTCCCAACAGCAGGGGCACCGCTTTCCGACGAGGTCAATCTCTTTTTGCAGTCTATCAATATCCCTATCGTTTACGGCTATGGCTTGAGTGAGACGACAGCCACCGTGTCTTTTTGCCGAAGGGAAAGCTTCACGCTCGGTTCCATAGGCGAACTCATGCCGGGCTTGGAGGTGAAGATAGACCCTTCGAATAACGAAATCTTGGTGAAAGGCCGTACCGTGACCGACGGTTATTACCACCGTCCTACGGAAAATGCCCGGTCTTTTACCGCCGACGGCTTCTTCCGTACCGGCGACGCCGGGCGGCTGGAAGGCAATACCCTTTTCTTTATCGAACGTATCAAGGACTTGTACAAAACTTCCAACGGTAAATACGTGGCGCCTCAAGCCATAGAGATGCTCATGACCGGCGATTCGCTCATTGCGCAGATTGCCGTAATAGGCGATTGCCGCAAATTCGTGTCCGCCCTTATCGTCCCCAACTTCGGCTTGCTCGAACATTATGCCAACCAAAAGGGCTTGTCTTATGACAGCCGGCAAGCCTTGGTGGATTTGCTCGAGGTGCAGCGTCTCATGGAGTCGCACGTGGAGGAGCGGCAAAAGGATTTGGCCTCTTTCGAGAAAATCAAACATTTCATCTTGCTCGCGGAGCCTTTTAGCTTAGAGGGCGGCGAACTGACCGATACCTTGAAGCTCCGGCGCGCCCTTATCCTGCAGAAATACGCTGTAAGGATAGAGACTATTTACGCCAATGCTTAATTCTGAATCTTTGGCTTTCGTGATTTCAGGACGGCCTTGCCGACAATGGCGGCCAGCATTTGCTGGAAGACGATGCCCAAGAGGCAGGGTAATGCGGATTGTGTGGGGAAGAAACGAATGGCAATGGTGGCTCCTGCGCTGATATTGCGCATGCCGCAGGCCATGACCAAGCTTACCGTCTTGTCGGAAGGCAGTTTGGCCAGACGCGCTACCGGGGCGGCCACTAAGTAAGCGGCAATGCCCAAGACTAAGCATAAGATGCCGACGAGGAGCGTCAGGGGGTCGCTCAAATGGATGCTGGGCGCGGCCACGGCCGTGTTGCCCGCTATCAGGAAAAAGATACTCAGTTTGGCCAGCGGTGCCAGGGGCGGCGCTATTTTGTCGGGTATCTTGCCGTGGCTGCTTTCGTTCAGGAAGATGCCCACCAGCGTGGGAATAACGACCATCAGCACCAGTTCCCAAGCCATGTGACTCATGTCAAGATGCACCTTCGCGCCGACCAGCAAAGCCACGGTGGCGGGTGTCACGATCGGCGCCAGCAATACGTCAAGCAGGATAATCGTTAAGGTGAGCGCCATGTCGCCCTTGTATATCTGTGCCCAAATAGTCGTTGATACGGCCGTGGGCGTAGCGTACAGCAGTACGTAGCCCGCAATGACGGCGGCATTGGCGGCGAACAGCAGGCGGGAGGCGCCGAAAGCCAGCAGCGGGATAAGTACGTGGCAGACCAGCAGGAAGAGCAGGATAGGGAAAGGATGCCGCAGGCAGCGCGCCATGTCGCCCACCGTCAGACGTAACGCGCCCGACAGCGTGAGCAGGGCGAAAAATTCCACCACGAAGGGGGCAAAGACGATGAAAACTTTGGAAAAAAAGAAACCCGCCGCTAAGGCGGCAGGCGTCAGTATAGGCATGAGCTTTTCTAATGCCTTGTTGGTCGTATTGCAAAGACGGTAAAAATCCATTTCTACTCATTATTCTTTTGGACTGCAAAGGTACTTTGTTTCATAACGCATAACTTATAACTCATAACTTCTTCGTAAGTTTGTCGCTGTTTATATAATTAAGGAGAAATATCATGGCTACAGAGATCAAAAGCCTGTCACCAAACCTTGTTTGGAACTACTTTTATCAGTTGACGCAGATACCCCGCCCGACAGGGCATACGGCTGCCGTCGCCCTTCATGTGGAAAAATTCGGCAAACAGCTGGGCTTGGAAACCTTGCGCGACCAAGTGGGCAACGTTTTGATACGCAAACCGGCCACAGCGGGAATGGAATCGGCCAAGCCGGTCATCCTGCAAGCGCACTTGGATATGGTGCCGCAAAAGAACGCTTCAGTCAAACATGATTTCCTGACCGACCCCATCGACGCTTATGTGGATGGCGACTGGGTGAAAGCCCGCGAGACAACCCTGGGCGCCGACAACGGCATAGGCGTGGCCTTGGCCATGGCGACTTTGGCCGACAAAGCATTAAAGCACGGTCCCATAGAAGCCCTCTTTACCATTGACGAAGAAGTGGGTATGGACGGCGCTTTCGGCCTGAAACCTGATTTCTTGCAAGGCCGCACGCTTATCAACTGCGATTCCGAAGAAGAAGGACAACTTTTCGTGGGCTGTGCCGGAGGAGCCGACCTGAACATCTCCTTACAATATAAAGACGATACCGAAGTGCCCTCGGGCGATATGGCTGTCCGCCTTTCCTTGAGCGGACTCAAAGGCGGACATTCCGGCGTGGATATCCATCTGGGAAGGGCCAATGCCAATAAGCTCCTGTTCCGTTTCCTCAAAGCGGCGGTCTCCGGCTACGGCGCCAGACTCTCCGAAGTCGCCGGAGGTGACCTCCGCAATGCTATCCCCCGTGAAGCTACTGCGCTCATCACCATACCGGCCTCCAATGCCGACCTCCTTTGGGAAGCTGTTTCCGATTACCAGGAAATGTTCCGCACCGATTATGCCGGCATAGAAGACCGGATTTATTTCGCAGCCGAAAAGGTATACCTGCCCAAGACTTTGATTCCCGAAGAAATACAAGACGACCTCATCAATGCCGTGGAAGCTTGCCAAAACGGTGTCATCAGCATGTTGAACGATTTCCCCGGAACGGTGGAAAGTTCTTCGAACTTGGCCGTCGTCAAATCGGAACCCGGCCGCCTTGACCTGAAAATCCTGGTGCGCAGTTCCTCGGAAAGCCGCAAGGAATGGGTTTGCTCCAGTTTGGAAAGCGTTTTCTCCTTGGCCGGTGCCAAGGTGGAAATGAGCGGCGGCTACAATGGCTGGCAGCCTGACATCCATTCCCCGCTCTTGCAACTGATGGAGAAAACCTATCAGGACCTTTACGGGAAAAATCCCGCCGTTAAAGTAATGCATGCCGGCTTGGAGTGCGGCATCATCCAGGGTATTTATCCTGATATGGACATGGTTTCCATCGGCCCGGACTTGCAGCATCCCCATTCGCCCGATGAACGGGTAAGCATTTCTTCCGTGGAGAAAGTCTGGAAATTCCTTTGTACCACACTTGAACGCATGACAAAACTTGCATGATACGATTCTTTAAAACCCCGGCAAATAGCATATTGGCCGTATCGGCCGGACAAACGACCTTTACGGTTGAAAACAAAGCCAAATTAGTTTGGCTGTTCAGCGGGGCAGCTCCTTTGGTCGAGGAGCAGCTTGACGGTTTTTACATAGGCCCCCGTCAGGAGATGATTACGCCTTGGAGCACCAATGCCGTTGAAATCACCCAGAACATGGGTATCGTCGGCATTGTCCGCATAGAAGAGTATTTCCCGGCCGCTTCGGCCGAGGCCAAATACGACCCTATGCTGCAACGCCTCTACGAGGGGCTTGACCAGGACATTTTCAATCCCGGCCGCGAGGCCGAGCCTATCCGGCAAATTACTGACTTGGACGCCTATAACCAATCCGAAGGTTTGGCCTTGAGCACCGAAGAAGTGGAATACCTCAAGGGCTTGTCCCGGAAACTGGAGCGCCCGCTCACCGATAGCGAGGTGTACGGCTTCGCACAGGTCAATTCCGAACATTGCCGCCACAAGATATTCAACGGCACCTTCATCATTGACGGCCGTGAAAAGGAAAGCTCCCTCTTCCAGCTTATCAAACGCACCTCGAAGGAGCACCCCAACCGTCTGGTCTCTGCCTATAAAGATAATGTAGCCTTTATGGAAGGCCCGGAAATGGAGCAATTTGCCCCCTTGAACGGGGACAAGCCCGATTTTTATGCCCTGCGCGACATACCTACCGTGTTTTCCCTCAAGGCGGAGACGCATAACTTTCCCACTACGGTGGAACCCTTCAATGGGGCGGCCACCGGTTCGGGCGGGGAAATCCGCGATCGCCTCGGCGGCGGCAAGGCTTCCCTCCCCTTGGCCGGGACGGCTGTTTATATGACTTCTTACCCGCGTTTGGAAAACGACAAGCCCTGGGAAAAACTTTTCGACCCGCGTCAATGGCTTTACCAAACTCCGGCGCAAATACTTATCAAAGCTTCTAACGGCGCTTCCGATTTCGGGAATAAATACGGGCAACCGCTTATCTGCGGTTCCCTGCTCACTTTCGAGCAGGAGATAAAAGGCACAAAATACGGCTACGACAAGGTCATCATGTTGGCCGGCGGCGTGGGCTATGCCAACAGCCGCGACGCCATCAAAGGCGAGCCGGAAGCAGGCGAGAAAGTCGTGGTCCTCGGCGGCGACAATTACCGTATCGGTATGGGTGGCGGTGCCGTTTCTTCGGTTAATACCGGGCAGTATGTCTCCGGCATCGAACTGAATGCCGTGCAACGTGCCAATCCCGAGATGCAAAAGCGTGTGGCCAATGTCATCCGCAGCATTGCCGAGTCGGAGGACAATCCCATTATTTCCATTCATGACCACGGAGCAGGCGGACACTTGAACTGCCTCTCCGAATTGGTGGAAGATACCGGCGGGCACATTGACATGTCTCAACTGCCCGTTGGTGACCCGACCCTTTCCGCTAAAGAGATTATCGGCAATGAGAGCCAGGAACGCATGGGCATCTTGGTTCGTGAGGAAGATGTAGCAAGGGTGAAACGCATCGCCGAACGCGAATGTGCGCCCATGTATCTGGTCGGCGAAACAACCGGCGACCATCGCCTTGTCTTCGAACAGGCCGACGGCAAAAAGCCCATCAATCTGGAGTTGGACGACATGTTCGGCAATCCGCCTAAGACGGTAATGCGCGACAAGACAGTAACCCGTGACTTCCCCCTTTTGAAATATGACGATTCGAAGGAAAAGGTAGAAGGCTATGTGGAAGAGGTGCTGCGCTTGGAAGCCGTGGCTTGCAAGGATTGGCTGACTAACAAGGTAGACCGTTCGGTCAGTGGGCGCGTCGCCCGGCAGCAATGCCAGGGCGAATTGCAATTGCCCCTGAGTGATTTGGGTGCCGTGTCGCTTGATTTCCGCGGGAAAGTGGGTATCGCCACTTCTTTGGGCCATGCCCCGCAGGCCGCCTTGGTGAATCCGGCTTTTGGCAGCGCCTTGGCCATAGCCGAGGCTTTGACCAATCTCGTCTTTGCTCCCTTGAAGGGCGGGCTGAGCGCCGTCTCTCTTTCGGCAAACTGGATGTGGCCCTGCCGTAACCCCGGTGAAGACGCCCGTCTTTATCAGGCCGTGGAGGCAGCCTCCCAATTCGCCTGCCAGTTGGGTATCAATATCCCGACGGGAAAAGATTCCCTTTCCATGACCCAGACTTATGGCGAGGATAAGGTGCTGGCGCCGGGAACCGTCATCATCTCGGCCGCAGCCGAAGTGACGGATGTGCGTAAAATCGTCTCTCCCGTCCTTAGCCAAGAACCGGATACGCTGATTTATCTGGTGAATTTCTCCCAGTATATGCCGGCATTGGCCGGCACGGCCTTTGCGCAAACTTTAGGGCAGATGGGACGTTATACGGCAAAAGTTTTCAACCCGAAACGTTTCTGCGATTGCTTTAATGCCATACAAGACGCCATCAATGCCGATTTGGTCCGCGCCGGGCATGACGTCTCCGCCGGCGGCTTGGTTACCGCGCTGCTGGAAATGTGCTTTGCCAATACGGAAGGCGGCCTGGCGGTGGAAGTCTGCGACTACGATGTGCATCGGCCGCTTTTCGCGGAAAACCCGGGCGTGCTCCTGCAGGTGCGGGAAAAAGACCGTGAAGCCTTTGAAAACCTGTTCAAGGAGAAATATGGCATATACCTCTTCGTCTTGGGGCACACGATAAAGGAACGTCGCCTGCGCGTACGCTGGAAAGATTTGGGGAAAAAGTATGCCGACGAAGATTATGTTTTCGACATTGACGCCTTGCGCGACGTTTGGTATTCCGCTTCCCATCAGTTAGACATCCTGCAAAGCGGGCAATCCTGCGCCGACCGGCGCTATGCCAATTATAAGAAGCAGCCGTTGAAGTATGCCTTTCCTAAGACTTTCAAGGGAAAGCTGGCCGATTACGGTCTTCGGGTCGGGAACAGACCCGCTTCCGGCATACGGGCTGCCGTTATCCGCGAGAAAGGCTCGCAATGTGAACGCGAAACGGCTTATGCGCTTTATCTGGCCGGCTTCGACGTGAAAGACGTGCACATGACCGACCTGGTTTCCGGGAGGGAAACCCTTGACGAGGTGCGTTTCATCGTCTTTTGCGGCGGCTTCGCCAATTCCGACGTGCTCGGCTCGGCCAAAGGCTGGGCGGGCGGCTTCCTGTACAACGAGAAAGCCAAGGCGGCCATCGACCGTTTTTACGCCCGTAAAGACACGCTTAGCCTCGGCATCTGCAACGGCTGCCAGTTGATGGCGGAGTTGGGACTGCTTTATCCTGAACACAAAGAGAAATATCGTATGGCCCATAACGAGTCGCACAAGTTCGAGTCGGCTTTCCTCGGCCTGCAGATTCCGGAGAACCCTTCCGTCATGCTCGGCTCGTTGGCCGGTTCGGACTTGGGCATTTGGATTGCGCATGGCGAAGGCCGTTTCGATTTGCCTTACGGAGAAGACGCTTACCAAGTGGCCGCCCGTTACGCCTACGATGCCTATCCGGGCAATCCCAACGGTTCGCCGGGCGCCATCGCCGCCCTTTGTTCGGCCGACGGACGCCATCTGGCCATGATGCCGCATCCTGAACGCGCCATCTTCCCCTGGCAATGCGGTTATTACCCCGAAGGACGAAAGGACGACGAGGTTACTCCCTGGATAGAAGCTTTTGTCAATGCGCGGAAATGGATAGAAAGTCACAGTTGAAGGTAATTATTCTATATATTTAATTCAGTTCAAATGAAGACTACAAACTTATTTTTTATCGGACTACTCATGTGCATGGTTCTGTCGCCGGCGGCTGCCCAAAAGACGGTCTTCCTTACTCCGCGTGCCGGTTTGAATCTGGCTAACATCACTTCTGCGGGCGGTAACTTACGCCCGGGCTTGAACTTCGGACTATCGGGCGAGTACTTGCTGGCCAGGCAATGGAGCGCCGAGGCCGGCCTGTTCTATTCCATGGAAGGTTCCCAGTTGCCTTCGCCCCATCTCAGCCCCGACTTGGGCTACCTATGCATACCCATAGAGGCCAAGTTCTACCTGACCGACGGCTACGACGGCACGCGCGGCTTTTTCTTCCATCTCGGCCCGCAGTTCAATTTTGCCCTCATGCGCGACAAAATCAATTACACCGCAGGGCATGAGCAGGACGACGACCTGTTGACCGCCTCTCCTACCAAGGGCTTCGCCTTTTCCATCGTGGCCGGTTTGGGCTACCTCTTCCCCGTCGGCTTTCAGCTTTCCCTGAATTTGGATGAAGGCCTCAGCAACATCAACCGCATGGATAGCGGATACCGCAACTATGTCGTGCAGATGAACTTCGGCTACCGTTTTTCCTTGTAAGGAAGCGGTATTTGCCTGACGCAAGAAGGGCGTCGCGATGGCTTTTAGCCTTGCGACGCCCTTCTTACTCCTTTGCGCCCTTAATAGGGCATGTCGGCAGGGGGAGCCGGATAGTCGGGGGCTGAAGACCGGCCGCCGCCGCGTTCCACCTTCCAGGCGCGCAGGCGGGTGAACCAGCGCCCGTTCCACTCGCGGCTTTCTATGTCGAAGTAAACCGTAAGCTCTTCCCCTTCGCGTATGTTGAACTGGCTGATTTTGTCGGCGCCGTACACTTCGAAGCAAATCTTCTTGGGGTATTGGTCATGCGTCTCCAGCACATATTCCTGTACTTTCCATTCATTCCCGTTACGGCCGGAGCCGCTTTTCGCCGGGAGCAGGGCGATGATTTTTCCTGTAATATCCATGTTGTCTTTATATAAATTGATAGCGGCAAAGGTAAAATAAATCCCGTAGTTGTTTCCATATTGCCGGATAAGTGCCTGTTAATAAAAGCAAATCCATTCGTCTCCGCTTAAACCTCTTTCTCCCTTTTGCGTCTATCTTTCCGTAAAGGAATTCCCCCCGACGCCTTGAGTGGGGAATTTTTCTTATGAACTAACTTTAGGCAATAAGATAGATTTTGGTTATGCAAAGAGGAAAGAGTTTGTGTTTGTTATTGATGGCTTTAGCCATGAGTTTTGGCGTAAGCGCCCAACGCCGGGTGAGCGTGAGTGGCGTAATCATAGATAAGGGGAGCAATGACCCGATAGAGCAGGCGACCATCCGCTTGATGACGCCGAAAGACAGTACGCTGGTGACCGGCGTGGTGAGCAATGAAAACGGCAGTTTTACTTTGACCGGCGTCCATGCCGGCAATTATTTGTTGGGCGTTTCTTTT
>JAISGW010000144.1 GCA_031262895.1 Tannerella sp.
TGGCGCGGTCGTTCATCCATGAGTTGAAGACGGCGCAGATGGCGCCCCAGAGCTGCTCGTAAGGCGAGGTGGGGAAATCTTTCCCTGTTCCCTTTTTGACGGCGGCCTTGAAGCGGACGACGAGTTCCTTCAAGTCGGCGGTGTCCAGTTCGTTGTCCAACGTGACGCCACGTTTTTTCTTTACTTCTTCGATGATTTCTTCAAAGGGGTCTATGTCATCCTTGGAGGTGGGTTTCATGCCCAAGGCCACATCGCCGTACATCTGCACGAAGCGGCGGTAGGAATCCCAAGCAAAGCGTTCGTTGCCCGTCTTGCGGGCCAAACCTTCCACGACCTCGTCGTTGAGGCCCAAATTAAGAATGGTGTCCATCATGCCGGGCATGGAGGCGCGCGCCCCGGAGCGTACGCTGACCAGCAAAGGGTTGGACAGGTCGCCCAAACGACTGTTCATTAAAGATTCCACATGGGCTACGGCTTTTTTGACGTCTGCATCCAAAAGTTTGACCACTTGTTCCCGGCCTTTCTTGTAGTATTCCGTGCATACCTCGGTGGTAATGGTGAATCCCGGAGGTACGGGCACGCCGATCAGGTTCATTTCGGCCAAGTTGGCTCCCTTTCCGCCAAGCAGCTCCCGCATGCTTGCGCTGCCTTCGGCCTTGCCGTTGCCGAAGAGGAAAACTCTTTTCTTTTCCATAACTAATTAAGTATTGTATCTAATCGTAATTGCAATCTCGACTTAGCAATCTTTCAAAAGTCCGACAAAGGTAGAAGATTTTTCCTACACATTTTAAGAAGATGAGGAATAAAAAGGAAAGGATGGAGCGTGGAGTTACTTTAGGTGAACTAACAACAATATTGGATTGTCGTCTTCTTTCAGCTTTTGCAGAACTGGCGGTACCCGGTTTTTCGGCAACTTTTGGATACGGGCAAAGAGCTTGGCTGCCGGACAAATCATCAGGGCGCTGTTGTCGTCTATGGCCAAGTCGGGATAAAAAGGCTGCAAATGGTCCATGTCGTTTGGCAAAGTGTCCCCCTTCACGGAGAAGCAGTTGCCCGTTTTCTTGTTATAGACGGCCAAACGGAAGGGTTCGGTGCCGAAGAGGTTACCCCAGCCCGTATAAGGCATCAACACGTAGTCCGTAAATTCCATGAAGCCCATCCGCATGTATTGCGAAGTTTCTTTGGAGAAACGTTCGGCATCGCCGTTCATCATGTCGTAGCGCAATTCCGGCGGCAAGGCATATTTGCCGGCCTCCACGACGTAACGCGGGAGCAGGGCCTTTGGCGTCACCTGGCAGACCGTATCCCCGTAGCCGTACTTGTAGAACAGATTCCCCCCGAAGCGATATAATTGGGTGGTGAATCCTACCATTTCAAGGAAGGCGTCTCCATGCTTTTGCGTATGCGCGTCCTCGCAAGGGAACTTTTTTAAAGTTTTGCCTTGCAGGTTTGCCAATTCAAGGCCGCCTGCTCCCATGCCGCCGGAACGGTCGCTCAAGACTGCCGTTAGGATAGAATCGTTTAGCAAACGCAGACCGTGGTTGTCCGGCACGGGGATTTCACGCAGGAAATTGCCCTTGAAATCATAGACGAGCGCCTTCTGTTGCATATAAACGTACAAGTAGAGCAATCCGGCCTTCTCGTTGACGGCTACCGCCTTGAGGAAGGTGTACTGTCCCGGGCCTTTCCCTTGGCTGCCGATGCGGCGAAGGAACTTCCCGTGGCGGTCGAATTGGAGCAAGCCCTTGATGTCCCTGACGAAAAAGAAATCCTTTGTGGCCCGGACGCTTTGAATATGGGAAATCAGGGAACTGTCGATCGTTTCCAAGGGAACGTATTCAAGGGAAAGAGCCAGATGGCTGAGCGGGAAATCTTCCGCCTTGTCTACAGCCTGGGCGAAGGGAATCTTAAGGAGCTGTTCTCCGTCTTTTCCTCGGTTGCAGGAAGAGGCAAGCAAAGAAATCGTCAGAAAAAATAGAGAAATTCGTTTCATGTTATTGTGGAATTATTTCCGTCCTTCATTGTATCTTTTTTGATATGGCAAAAGTACGAAATCTAATGACTAATCTTCGTTTCGTTACAGAACCACTTGGTATTGTGGCTTCCGAGCGCTTGAAAATGCCCTCAAGACTTCCGGTTGTGACTTCCGAGCGTTCGGAAATGCCCTCAAGACTTCTGGTTGTGATTTCCGAACACTTGAAAATGCCCTCAAGACTTCCGGTTGTGGCTTCCGAGCGTTCGGGAATGCCCTCAAGACTTCAGGTTGTGACTTCCGAGCGTTCGGAAGTAGGAAAAACACTTTTCTTCCTTTTCCTATTTTAATGCCAATACGCTCAATACAGGATTGCTCTCTTCTTGGCCATCCACCGCAGCGGGAATTTCGTAGGAGATGAGTGTGCCGCCATCGGGAGACAAGGCTTTTGGAATGAAATATTTCTTATTGAACAACTTTTCCTCTTGGAGCGCATACCGGATATAAGTGTACGCTAATATGCCGTTCTTTTTGTTGTAGACGAAGCAGGCATCGCCATCAAAGCCCATACCGCCATTCAGGAACAGGTAGTCTTTCGTTTCAAAGATGTTACCGATGAATTTCTTCCCCTTGAACAAGTTCTGCCGAGGACTTTCCAAATTGTAGCGGTCCTCGGCCTTGAGGGCAAATTCGCCCAAATTCAAAGCGTAGCGCGGCGACATCTGCGGATGAGAGGCTTGGATGGAAAAAATCGTATCGCAGAAGAGTGCTTTCATGTCGGTCATATTGCCGTAGTTACAGAAGCAGGCTTCGGCAAAGTAATACCAGGCCTGGATGCCTTTCTTGCTGGTATAGGAGCGCGCGTAAGGGATGGAATCCATGGCGGAGCCTTCCGCGTTCAGGAACTTGATGCGCGTTGGCTCGTTGCCTTCCCGATGGACAATGTATCCGGCAAATAAGCCATTGGCCGTTTGATGTAGCAAGCTAATATCCGTTGGAATGGAGGCGGCACTTTGGTAGTTGCCTTTTCTGCTAAAGGTCAGTAGTCGATGCCTCCCGTTGTCGAAGATGCGGACGTTGCCGTCCCGGTAGAAGACATTTCCTATGGAAAGGTATTCCTGCGGGCCATCTCCTTTCCTTCCGATGTCGTTCAAGTATTTGCCGTCAGTCCCAAAGACGGAACAGCGATTGTCGTGCACGACAAGGATGCAATCTTTTTCGAAGAGCAACTCCGAGATGTTCTTGATCAGGCAGGAGTCGGTGGTTTGCAGAGGAAGTAGCTTCAGGCTTCCGAAGTCGCTTACGGGGCGAGATACGCTCCGTCGCGAGGCGGACAAAATGTCTAAAGTCTTCAGCTCGTTATGGCTTTTCTTCCCACAAGATGGGAGGAGGAAGATGGATAGTGCGACGAACAAGAGATTAAAGATTGGCTTCATAGCTTTTCGATTATTTGTTTTGTTCGTAAAGATAGTGTCTTTGTTGACACCGTCCTCAGGGACGTCGCGGATTATGCCCCAGGACGTAAACGGGATACCAGGCGGAGAGGAAGCCGAGGGCGCCTACGGCCAGCAAGGTGAAGAGCAGGTCGGAGGCCTGTACGACGACGGGATAATTGTCTACCACAAAGGTGCCGTGTGCCCCCATCTTGATAAGGCCGAAATGCTGCTGCAAGAGGCAAAGTCCCAAGCCGAGCAGCAAGCCCGTCAGGGCGCCCAAGCCGGTAATCATCCAGCCTTCAAAGAGGAATATATGCCTGATAAGGCCCTCTTCGGCGCCCAAATTGCGGAGGGTGCGCACGTCGTCTTTCTTCTCAATCATCAGCATGGACAGCGAGCCGACCATGCTAAAGAGTGCAATCAGCAGAATGAAGCATAGGATGAGAAAGATGACCCATTTCTCCGTCTGCACCATTTTGTATGAACTTTCCTGTTGCTCGTAGCGGTCGCGCACCACATAATCCTTGCCCAGCAGGCGGCGGAGGGATTCCTTCAAACGGGAAATGTCGGCATGAGGGGTGGCTCGCAATTGCAGGGCAGACACCTGTTTGTCGTAATGGAAGAGGCGCCGCGCCAGGGAAATGGGAACGAGAAGGCAATCCTCATCGTAAACGGGCTGGTCAGTCCTGAACACGCCGCCTATATAGGCATATTCCAAATCGAAGGAAGCGGCGGGATTGGCCATGTTGACCCGTTCGTCGCGCCTCGGGGCATAGATTTCCAAAGGGGCGGTGAAGCCGGCGTTCACCCCCAGGGCGTAGGCCAGCCCGATGCCGAGCGTGGCATAGTCGGCCACCGGGTCATGCAGCTTGAAGGCACCGTCAACCAGAATGGAATCGATGCCCGTCAACCGTTCGTAATTGCTGTCCACACCCATAACCTTGCCTATGACCTGCCGGTTGCCGTAGCGCAACAGCACGTTATCTTCCAACACCTTGCCCACCGAGGCCACACCCGGCATCCCGCCGAGAGCGTACAGCAGGGGCGTGTCGGGGTCGAAGACTTTCCCCTTGGCAGGCGTGATTTCCAGTTCCGGGTCAAGGGCGCTGAACATGGAAAAGACCAAGCTGTTGAAGCCGTTCATCACCGACAAGGCGCAGACGATAGCCGCCGTCACGACCATCACGCCCAAGGCCGAGACCAGCGAGATGATGTTGACGGCCTGGTGCGATTTCTTGGAGAAGAGATAGCGCCGCGCAATATGGAAGGCGAGGTTCACTCTTTGTTATGGAGGAGGCGGTCGATGTTGTCGAGGTAGTCGAGCGAATCGTCGACGAAGAAGCTTAATTCGGGGATTTTGCGGAGCTGCAGGCGGACGCGCTGGCCCAGTTCGTAGCGGATGGTTTTCGCCCGTTTTTGCACGTCGGCCATCAGGACCTCGCTCTTTTCCGAGGGGAAGAGGCTGAGATAGGCCTTGGCCACGGAGAGGTCGGCCGAGACGCGCACCCGCGTGACGGAGATAAGTGTGCCGGGTTGGCTCTGGGTTTGCTTTTGAAAGAGGTCGCCGAGTTCCTTTTGCAGCAGGCGTTCTATTTTGCTAAGTCTTTTGCTTTCCATCTTTGTGTTCCTTTCTATATTCTTTTGCTTTACTTTTTGCGGATGATTGTCAATCCGTCGCGTAAAGGTAGTATAACTTTTTCAATGCGCCGGTCGTCCCTTATCCGCTCGTTGAAGGCGCGTATGCCTTCGGTCTGCTTGTCGTGGGCGGATGCTTCGGCCACTTTCCCGTCCCACAGGGTGTTGTCGGCCAA
>JAISGW010000117.1 GCA_031262895.1 Tannerella sp.
TATTCAAAAAGACATCCTTCTGGACGAGCTTGAAGCCGGCCCGCTTTTCCAAAACGGCCAGCAGCATGTTCATGCGCCGCAAGTCGAAGCCGGTAGCGCTGCGTTGGGGCGTAGGATAAACGGCCGAGCTGACCAGCGACTGTGTCTCTATCAGGAAAGGCCGTATGCCTTCGACGGCGGCCGCAATGGCTACCCCGCTCAGCCCTTCGTGGTTTTGGGTAAGCAGCAGTTCGGAAGGGTTTTCTACCTGGCGCAGCCCGTTTTGCCGCATCTCGTAGATGCCCAATTCGGCTGTGCTGCCGAAGCGGTTTTTCTGGCTGCGGAGGATACGGTACATATAATGCTGATCGCCCTCGAATTGCAGGACGGTGTCGACAATATGCTCCAGCACCTTGGGACCGGCAATGCTGCCTTCCTTATTGATATGGCCGATGATAAAGACGGGGACGCCGCTTTCCTTGGCGTATTTGAGGATAGCCACGCAGCATTCGCGAATCTGCGAGATGCTGCCCGCCGAAGATTCAAGGCTTTCGGTATAGATAGTTTGTATGGAATCGACAATCAGGAGGTCGGGGTTCAAACGGCGCGCCTCCTCGAAAACATGCTCAAGGTTCGTTTCGGCGAGGAAAAAGCAGTCGGAGGCATCTTCGCCGCCCGGCAGGCGCCCGGCACGGAGCTTGATTTGCCGGCCGCTCTCTTCACCGGAGACGTAGAGCGTTTTCAGGACTTTCAATCCGAGGACGGTTTGCAGCACGAGCGTTGACTTGCCTATACCCGGCTCGCCGCCGATGAGCACCAGTGAACCTTTTACCAAGCCGCCGCCCAACACGCGGTTTAGTTCGGCATCACCCAAGTCGATGCGGGCTTCTTCCGAGGAAGAGATGTCACGCAAAAGGACGGGCTTGGGATGTTCCAGTTTGCCCGCGCCGGACAGGCCGTAGCCTGCGGCACTTTCCTTGGCCACTATCTCCTCACGATAGGTATTCCACGCGCCGCAGGAAGGGCATTTGCCTATCCATTTGGGCGAATCGGCCCCGCAATTGGAGCATACGTATACGGTTTTTGCTTTCAATGTCTGTTTCCTATCCAACAAAAAAGCCCTTCCCCGTCAGGAGGAAGGCTTATAGGAAGTAAAATAACCTGATTAGCGGTGAGCCATGGCCCCTCCACAAGTTATTTGAAGTAGTCCTTGACTGCTTCGTTGGGGATCATCTCTTCTTGGAAGACGTAAGCGCCCGTTTTCGGCGACTTGACCATCTTGATGACTTTGGAGTAAGTACGTCCATCGCCTTTCTTAAATGTTGCGACTGCTTTCTTTGCCATAGTTCAACGCTCCTTATTTGATTTCCTTATGTAATGTCATCCGTTTGAGGATGGGATTGTATTTCATCAGTTCCAGACGGCCGGTCGTGTTCTTCCGGTTCTTGGTGGTGATATAACGCGACGTGCCCGGCATGCCGCTGTCTTTATGTTCGGTGCACTCCAAAATGACTTGGACGCGATTGCCTTTTGCTTTCTTTGCCATTGCTTAGCTCCTCCTCAATTTATTCGTATAAATATCCTTTTTCTGCGGCTCGCTTCAAGGCGGCGTCTACTCCCATTTTGTTGATGGTGCGCAGGCCTGCGGCTGAAACATTCAGCTTAATCCATACGTCTTGTTCTACCCAATAGAACTTTTTGGAAAACAAGTTCGCGTCGAACTTGCGTTTCGTCCGCTTGTTCGAGTGAGCCACATTGTTGCCAACCATCGCTTTCTTACCGGTAATCTGACAAATCTTCGACATCTCTGTATGTTATTTATTTTCTTTGTACTTTCTCAAAATCAGGGCGCAAAATAACGAATAAAAAATGATTCGAGCAAACGTCATTGAAAAAATGATAGGAAAGCCCGGTAGTCTTTGCCTTGCAAATCAGGGATGACGACTTGCGCCAGACCTTGAAGTTCCTCGGCGGGGAGGGTGGTACAGAGCGCCACAACACGCAAGCCGGCAGCCAGCCCTGAACGAATGCCGTTCAGGGAATCTTCAAAGACCAGACAGTCAACGGCAGGCAATCCTACCTCTCTAACAGCAGCCAGATAGCAGGCAGGGTCGGGCTTTCCTTTGTCCACGTCGTCGGAGGTGATGACGACGTCGAAGCTGTCTTCGAGCCGAAGTTGGCGAAGGGCACGGTCAATTTTGTTCCGGTCGGAACTGGTGACCAGCGCAGTCTTAACCCCCTCGCCTTTCAGCAGGCGGAGAAATTCCAGCGAACCGGGCATGGGCGGAAAAGGCATCTTACTTTCAAAGACGCGCGATTCCTCAAGGAGTTTATCTTTTTGGGCCTGGCTGTAAGTAGAAAAATAGCGTTCGAGGATGTCAAGCAGGGTCGTTCCCTTGATGACTTGGGCGAAATGGTCTATGCCGATGCCATAACGCAGGGCGGCCTCATTCCAAAAGAGGTCATAAACAGGTTCGGTGTCTACCAAGACACCGTCGAAGTCGAATAAAGCGGCTTTCATTGCGGATTAATCTGGATAATATTTTTTATAAATGGATTCGAAGAGGCCGCTCCGGCGCATTCTTTCGAACCAAGCGTTGAGGCTATCGCGGAGAATGGGTGAAGTTTTGCGCACAGCCCAGGCTTGCGGCTGGGTGAAGCCGATATCGGTAGCCAAATCCACCTGGGGGAAGCTGTCGGCCAAGGCAAGGGCGGCCTGCCGGTCGCAGACGGCGTAGTCGATTTCACCC
>JAISGW010000135.1 GCA_031262895.1 Tannerella sp.
AACACCGGATGGTTCGCCGCCCTTTACGGCATGGCCGGTACTTACGATATCCGTCTTTTCCCCAAGGACTACAAAAGTCCGGGCTACCAGAGCAACTTCGCCTATACGCTGGGCTTGGCCGCTGGCTACACCCTGCCGATAGGAAGACGCACCTATCTGGAGTTTGAACTGGGACTCGGCATCTTGGGCGGTGAATACAAGAAATACAGGGCCAGCTATTGCGACGGCTGTTATCCTTTGCTTGAAAAAAAGCGCAGCCATTACTTCGGGCCGACAAAAGCAGCCATCAATCTGGTCTGGAATATCGGCAAGGTCGAGGACTCAAAGCGGGAAGAAGCAAGACCCGCCAGATAGATTATACAAAAATGGCCGTAAAAGGCAACTAAATTGCCGGATAAAGGAATATCCGGCAATTTTATTTTCTTTACATTTGCAGCCGTCGAATATACTACGACAAGATGTGTGTAATTTAAATGGAATGAAAATGAATAAATTTACTACCAACTTATCCGCGAAGCTTCGACTTCGCTCCCTCTGGCGCCTTGTCCTGTTCTGCCCGCTCCTCCTCTCCGCCCCCGCCTTCGCGCAACAGCCAATCACAGTTCCACTGAGTTATTTTAGCGATTCTCATCTTCAAAGTGCTCTTCGGTTAACGTCGTACTACTCATCACAAGATAATGCTATTCTTGTTCCTTATAGGGGAATAAATATTAATGTACATAGTTCGGGCATTGCTACAATGGAGGGAATAGATCATTTGAGCTCATATTTAATTTCGTTGAATTGTTCCTCTAACAAATTGACAAAACTAGACCTTAACGGATTCTATGATCTTACCTCTGTCGAAGCCGGCAGCCAGACGCTCTCCTTGACCATGACGACTACTGACGGGACATCCTATCAGGCAACAGTGCCCAATGGCTTTAATGACGGATATATACCTACGCTTCCTGCAGGCGTTGCCTATGACCCTTCCACCCGAATGCTCACCAGCACGGAGCCAAGCTCCACTCCGCAGACAATTTCATTCTCGGAACCCTTAGGGAACAACTTAAAAGACAGTCAGGGTAATGACGCTGCTTTGAGCGGTACCATCACTTTGACTTATCAGATACCCGCGCCGCCGACGCCTGCGCCTGCACCGCAACCGCAACCGACACCTGCGCCGCCGACAGATATTTATATGTATTACTCTAAGGAAGCCGGTGTGGCAGTCCATGGCACGGCGATGGTGAAGTATCCTAACGATTTCGACTGTTTCTTTACTGCGGACAAGGGCTATACGCTGGCCAAGCTGAAGGCCTATGCCAATGAGATTCCCCAGAAAAACCTTACCGTCAATGCGACAGGCGACACGGCCAGGTTGCATATCCACATGCCGCTTTACGACATGATTATCCGGACGGAAGGAGCACAGCCTTTAACCGATGTGACGACTGCCACGGAAGTCGGTACGGCCAATACTTCCCTCCATGCATCCAGTATGGGCGCAGGTTTCTTTGTGAGCGGCCTTATCCCCGGCACGATGCTCAGCATTTACAACATCCTGGGGCAGGCAGTTTACCAACAAGAAGTGACGTCGACCAGCGAAGTCTTGCAGGCAGCGGCCTTGCAGCAAAAAGGTATTTACATTTTGGTGAACGGGAACCACAGCACGAAAGTCGTGGCCGGTCGTTGAACAAAGGCAAGATGAAAAAAGCCTCCCACCGGAAAGTGGGAGGCTTTTTTCGCCCTTAGAGTCGTATATGTTTAATTGTTTTCCGGGCGGAGCTTGCGCACAGCGGCGCCTGCCTGCCACATCTCGCTGTCGTGCAAAGCCTTTAATTCTTTGTTCAGGCCTTCGCGGTAGTCCGGCTTGCTGTTGGTGTCGATGGAACGTTGCGCTTCGTGGCCGCTGGCCACTTCCTCGTAGAGTTTTTCAAAGACGGGCTTCACCGCATCGTGGAAAGGCCCCATCCAGTCAAGGGCGCCGCGTTGGGCTGTAGTCGAACAGTTGGCATACATCCAGTCCATGCCGTTTTCCGCAATCAGGGGGCCGAGCGATTGGGTCAGCTCTTCCACTGTCTCGTTAAAGGCTTCCGACGGTTCGTGCCCGTGTTCGCGCAGGGTTTCGTATTGGGCGAGCAACAAGCCCTGGATGGCACCCATCAGGCTGCCACGCTCGCCCGTCAAGTCGGAGTACACTTCTTTCTTGAAGGTAGTCTCGAAGAGATAGCCCGAACCGACGCCGATGCCGAGGGCGATGACGCGGTCCCATGCCTTGCCGGTAGCGTCCTGGAAGATGGCATAGCTGGAATTCAGTCCACGGCCTTGCAAGAACATGCGGCGAAGGCTGGTGCCGGAGCCTTTGGGGGCAATCATGATAACGTCAATGTCGGCAGGCGGAATGATGTGCGTCCGTTCCTTGTACGTGATGCCGAAACCGTGAGAGAAGTACAGCGCCTTGCCGGCCGTGAAATACTTCTTGATACGCGGCCAGACTTCAATCTGGGCAGCGTCGGAGAGAAGATATTGTATGATGGTGCCGCGTTCGCTGGCCTCTTCCAAGTCGAAGAGGGTTTCACCGGGCACCCAGCCGTCGGCCACGGCCTTATCCCAGGTCTTGCCGCCTTTGCGTTGGCCTACAATCACGTTGAAGCCGTTATCGCGCAGGTTAAGGCTTTGCCCCGGCCCTTGAACACCGTAGCCGAGCACGGCGATGGTCTCGCCTTTCAGCACTTCCCTGGCTTTTGCCAGAGGAAATTCCTCGCGGGTGACTACATTTTCAATCACGCCGCCAAAATTCATTTTTGCCATTGTCTTTATTGTTTAGTTGGTTGATTTTTCTCTTTGTCTCGCACGAGGCGTTTTTCCATAGCGGCCAGCATGTCACTGAGGCGCTCCACCTTACTTTTGGTGATGGCAATACGTCCGGAACGAATGAATTGCAGTACGCCGATGCGACGGCTCAGTTCCTCGAAAAGAGCTTGCGTCTCCTCGTAATGTCCGCTTTTTTCAAGTACCACGCTGTCCGCGTTCAGGTCGAGCACCCGCACCTCGTACTTGCGGATGAGTCCTTCTACGCCCTCCATCTGCAGGAACCGTTCGGTGGAAAGTTTGTAAAGGGCAATTTCCTGGTGTACCAGGTCTTCATCCGTATTGTAGTAGGCTTTCAGGATGTCTACCCGCTTGTCGATTTGCTTGACGACCTTGTCTATGGTCGTCTCTTCAGCAAAGGTGGTGATGGTAAATTTATGAATGCCTTTTATAGCGGAAGGCGAGACGGAAAGCGTCTCTATATTGAGCTGCCTGCGGGTAAAGATGATGGTAATCTGGTTGAGCAGGCCGACTGTATTCTCCGAAAAGATAATGACGGTGTATAGTTTCTTTTCCATAATTCATTAGTCTCCCATAAGCATATTCGTGATTGAAGCCCCCGCAGGTACCATGGGATAAACCATGCCGTCGTTTTCCACTTCAGCCACCAACAAGTAGGCCTCGTCGGAGGCAAACATCTCGGCGATGGCCTTATCAAGTTCGGCCCGTTCGGATACGCGTCGGCTCCGCAACCCATAGGCTTTTCCAATGGCGACGAAGTCGGGGTTCGCCAGCGTGGTAGCCGAATAACGCTTGCCGAAGAAGAGCTCCTGCCATTGGCGTACCATACCGAGGCGGGAGTTGTCGAGCAGGATGATTTTCACGTCCAGATGTTCCTGCATGATGGTGCCTAATTCCTGAATGGTCATTTGCAGGCCGCCGTCGCCCGTAAAAAGGCAGACCGGCCGTTCCGGAGCGCCTATCTTGGCGCCGATGGCAGCAGGCAGCCCGTAGCCCATGGTACCCAATCCTCCGGAAGTGACGACGCTGCGAGTCTGCGTGTAACGGAAATAACGGAGCGCCATCATTTGATTTTGCCCCACATCGGTGGCAAGGATAGCTCTTCCTTCGCAGGCTTCCGATATTTTGCGTACAACTTCGCCCATGCGCAACGGCCCGCTTTGCGGATGCGTTTCTTTGGCAATGACTTTTAGAAATTCTTCCTCTTCACCGGTTTTAAAAGAATCGACCCATGCCGGACGCAGGGCGGGATGTAGCAGGGCCGTGACGGCGGGCAACGTTTCTTTGACGTTGCCCAGCACGGGAAGGTCTACCGGCACGTTCTTCCCGATTTCCGATAAATCAATATCGAAATGGATGACCTTGGCCTGCCGCGCGTAAGTTTCCAACTGGCCGGTGACACGGTCGTCGAAGCGCAGTCCGATGGCGATGAGCAGGTCGCATTCGTTTGTCTTACGATTGGGAGCCACATTTCCATGCATCCCAATCATCCCCTTATTCAGGCGGTAATCCGTCGGCATGGCCGAAAGGCCCATAACGGTGGAAGCCGCCGGAATATCTGCTTTCTCAAGAAAGGCTTTCAGTTCCTTTTCAGCCCGGCCGAGGATGACGCCTTGTCCGACGAGGGCAAAAGGCTTTGCAGCCGCATTAATCAACGAGGCGGCCTCGGTGATGCGGTGCGCGTCGATTGGTGGATAGGGTTGATAACTGCGGATATTGTTCGCCTTTTGGTGCACATAATGTACCTGTCCGACCTGCGCGTCCTTGGTAAAGTCAAGCACGACGGGCCCAGGTCGGCCGGTGGAGGCAATGTAAAAGGCGCGTGCCACGGCCCAAGCCACGTCTTCCGGCTTGCGGATTTGATAGGCCCATTTGGTGATAGGCTGCGTGATGCCGATAACATCAATTTCTTGAAAGGCATCTGTTCCCAAAAGGGAAGAGGGTACTTGCCCGGCAATGACAACGATGGGCGTGGAGTCTATCATCGCATCGGCAATGCCGGTAATAGTATTGGTGGCTCCCGGACCGGAAGTGACAATGGCCACGCCCACTTTGCCGCTGACACGTGCATATCCTTCGGCCGCATGGGTGGCACCCTGCTCATGGCGCACCAGCACGTGGCGTAGCTGCCCACTGTAATCGTAAAGGCTATCGTAAATAGGGATGGCCTGCCCGCCCGGATAGCCGAAAAGCGTATCTACGCCTTCGTCTATCAAAGCGCGTAGCAAAGCTTCCGAGCCGCTGACGAGTAGCCTTTCTTGTTCTTGTTTTTCCTGCATAAAGGGGTCTTTTCGAATTCGTCAATCAATCGTCAATCAGGCGGACAGCGCCTTTGTCGGCCGAGGAGACATGGCTGGCATAAGCTCTCAAGGCCCGGCTTACCGTCCGTTCCCTATGAGGGGTGAAAGCCTGCTTGCCGCGCGCTTCTTCGGCGCTTCGGCGCTCTGCAAATTCAGTGTCGGAAAGCAAGGCTCGTATACTGCGGTTAGGAATGTCTATCTCTATCATGTCTCCGTCACGCAGAAGGGCAATATTGCCGCCAGCCGCCGCCTCAGGCGAGATATGCCCTATGGACAGGCCTGAGGTGCCGCCGCTAAAACGGCCGTCGGTAATCAGGGCGCACTTCTTCCCCAAGTGTTTGCTCTTGATATAAGAGGTGGGATATAGCATTTCTTGCATACCTGGCCCTCCTTTGGGGCCTTCATAGATAATGACCACGACGTCGCCGGCTTCTACTTCTCCGCCCAAGATACCTTCGCAAGCGGCTTCTTGCGATTGGAAGACTTTCGCCTTCCCACTGAAATGCAGGAGGCGTTCGCCTACGCCGGCTGTTTTGACTACGCAGCCGTCAAGAGCTATGTTCCCGTAAAGCACGGCCAAGCCGCCGTCTTGCGAGTAGGCATTGGCCACATTGCGGATGCAGCCTTTCTGGCGGTCCGTATCGAAAGTGGGGAAAAAGTTTTCCTGCGAGCCGAGGGAGAGGTTGAATTCGCCTCCGGCGTTGCTGCGGTACATGTTGCGCGCCACGCTGCTGACGTCGCTTGAGGTGATGCTGTTGTATTTGATGGCTTCAGTCAGGGTGAAGCCGTCGACCCGCCGAACCGACCCATCAATCAGTTTGGCGCGCAGCAATTCATTTAAAATAGCGATGACGCCGCCCGCCCGGTTAACGTCTTCCACATGATATTGCGGCGTGTTGGGAGAAACTTTGCAAAGTACGGGGATGCGGCGCGAGAGCAGGTCAATATCTTTCAATGTAAAATCAACTTCAGCTTCCCGGGCAATGGCCAGAAGATGGAGCACGGTGTTGGTAGAGCCACCCATAGCGATGTCGAGCGACATGGCGTTGAGAAAGGCCTGCCGCGTGGCAATACTGCGCGGCAGTACGGAGGTATCGCCCTGTTCGTAGTATTTTTTGGCATTCTCGACTATTTGTTTGGCGGCTATGATGAAAAGGCGAGTGCGGTTCACATGCGTGGCGACGACCGTACCGTTGCCTGGTAAAGCCAGCCCAATGGCTTCGGCCAGGCAATTCATTGAATTGGCAGTAAACATGCCCGAGCAGCAGCCACAAGTCGGGCAGGCGGCATGCTCCAGCTTGTCTATGGCTTCGTCGGAAAGACTTTCATCGGCCGATTCTATCATCGCATCTATCAAATCGACGTGCCGGCGGCCTAAACGTCCCGCTTCCATCGGCCCGCCGGAAACAAATATGCAGGGAATATTCAACCGCATGGCGGCCATCAACATGCCGGGAGTGATTTTGTCGCAATTGCTGATGCAAATCATCGCGTCGACGCAGTGGGCGTTAACCATGTATTCCACGCTGTCGGCTATCAGGTCGCGGGAAGGCAGGGAGTAGAGCATTCCCTGATGCCCCATGGCGATGCCGTCGTCAATGGCGATGGTATCGAACTCGGCAGCGAAACAGCCGCTCTTTTCTATTTCCCTTTTCACGATTTGCCCAATAACATGCAAATGCGCGTGTCCAGGCACGAATTGGGAAAAGGAATTGACTATAGCAATGACCGGTTTGTCCATCTGGGCGTCTGTCATTCCATTGGCACGCCAAAGGGCGCGCGCGCCGGCCATCCGCCGACCGCCCATACTGGTAGCACTTCTTAAGGGAATCTTCATGGTCGAATTTTATTTTTTGCGTACGTGCACATGTCGCTTCGTTGCCGGTTTGGCAGCCGTTTCCTTGATGATTGTCTGCACTTCTTCCAAAGTAAGTCCTTTCGGATCGCTTACCGTACGGGGTATCTTGTAATTCTTTCCTTGATAGGTTATATAAGGGCCGAAACGGCCGTTCAATATTTCCAAACCCGGCTCTTCATCGAATTTTTTCAACTCGCGCTGTGCGTCTTTTTCTCTCTTGGCGAGTATAAGCGCTTCAGCTTCGTCCAAGGTGACGGCCATAGGGTTCACGCCCTTGGGCAGGGATACGTATTTTCCGTCATGGTTGACGTAAGGGCCGAAGCGTCCGACACCCACTTTGACATCCTTTCCTTCATATTCACCCAGATGCCTGGGAAGTTCGAATAGTTTCAAGGCTTCGTCCAAGGTGATGGTTTCTATGGACTGTCCCTTCATTAAGGAAGCAAATTGCGGCTTGGGCGCCGTCTTATCCTCGGGCCGAGCCTCACCCAACTGGGCAACAGGTCCGAAGCGGCCTATCTTGGCAAACACGGGGCGTCCGGTTTTCGGGTCTTCTCCCAAAAGCCGTTCGCCGACCTTGTGCTCGCTCTTAACGGCTGAGGTTTCTTCCACAATAGGATGGAACATCTTATAAAAGGAATCAATGGCATTGGTCCATTTCAATTCGCCTTCGGCGATGGCGTCAAATTCCTTCTCCACATTGGCCGTGAAATTGTAATCCATGACGGCGGGGAAATATTGCATCAGAAAGTCGTTCACCACCATGCCGATGTCGGTCGGGATGAGCTTGTTCCTGTCGGCACCCACGATTTCCGTCTTTTCCTGTGTGCTGATTTCTCCATTGGAAAGTGTCAGTACGGTATAAGGGCGCGATTCGCCTTCCTTGTCGCTCTTCACCACATATTCCCGGTTTTGTATGGTTTGTATGGTAGGGGCATAAGTGGAAGGGCGCCCGATGCCCAATTCTTCCATGCGACGTACCAGACTGGCTTCGGTATAACGCGGAGGGCGTTGCGAGAAGCGTTCGGTGGCCGTAATGGCTTTCATCACCAAACTGTCTTGCTGGCTAACGGGAGGGAGCAAGCCGTTTTCCTGTTCTTTCTCGTTTTCGTCGTCGCTGCTTTCCTTATATACGGAAAGGAAGCCGTCAAAGACGACAACTTCGCCTGTGGCGACGAATTTTTCTTTTAGACCCGAGACTTCGATGCTGATGCTCGTGCGCTCCAGTTCGGCGTCGGCCATTTGGCAAGCCAGCGTGCGTCGGCGAATCAGCGTGTATAATTTCTTTTCCTGGGCGGAAGTGCCGGCGTCTTCGCGGTCTACATAGGTAGGACGTATGGCTTCATGGGCTTCCTGCGCGCCTTTGGTTTTTGTATGGTAGGTACGGTACTTGTAATACTTCTCGCCATAAGTACCCAGCACGGTTTCCTTGGTTGTTCCCAAGGCCAGCGTGGAGAGATTGACAGAATCGGTACGCATATAGGTGATAAGGCCGGCTTCGTAGAGGCGCTGGGCTACCATCATGGTTTGCGAAACGGAAAAGCCCAGCTTGCGGGCGGCTTCCTGTTGCAGTGTGGAAGTCGTAAACGGCGGCGCCGGCAACTTTTTGAAGGGCTTCTTCGTGATGTCGCAGACGGAAAAATGCGCCTGCTTGCAAGCCTCTAAAAAAGCTTGCGCTTCCTCTTTCGTCTTGAAACGTTTGTTCAATTCCGCTTTCAGTATGGAGCCGTCAGGCAGGATGAAGTCGCCAATGAGACGGTAGGCCGACTCGCTTTTGAAGGCATTCACTTCGCGTTCGCGTTCGACAATCAGGCGCACAGCAACCGATTGCACACGCCCGGCCGAAAGAGCGGGTTTTATCTTCCGCCACAGGACAGGCGAAAGTTCGAAGCCCACGATGCGATCAAGCACCCGGCGCGCCTGCTGGGCGTTGACCAAGTTGATGTCGATGCCCCGTGGATTGTCTATGGCATGCAGTATGGCGTTCTTGGTGATTTCGTGGAAGACAATACGACGCGTCCGCTCCGGTTCCAATTTCAATACTTCAGACAGGTGCCAGGATATGGCTTCCCCTTCGCGGTCTTCATCGGACGCTAACCAAACGACTTCCGCCTTTTTGGATTCGGCCTTCAATTCGGCTACGATTTTCTTTTTGTCGTCGGGCACTACGTATTCCGGGGCATAATCGTGGGCTAAATCTATACTGAATTCTTTGTTTTTCAAATCACGTATATGCCCGTAACTGGACAGCACCTTATATTCTTTTCCCAGAAACTTCTCAATCGTCTTTGCCTTGGCCGGCGACTCCACAATCACAAGATTCTTCTGCATAATTTCAAATTTCCATGGCGATTCTCCCCCTTCGTCGGGGAATAACACCTTTTTTCGCCGCAAAGGTATATCTTTTTCAGGAAAACAGGTCTATAATGGATTTTCGGCCCTCCTTTTAAAGAATTAGAAGAAGGTGTCACGGTAAAAATCCAAGGCTTCGAATATTTGTTCTTTCGAGGCGGACTGGTCAAGCCGTACCTGCCCCAGTCCGGCCAGAAGCGTGAAATTGATACGGCCGCCTTCATTCTTCTTATCGTGGGTCATCAATTCGTAAAGGGCTTCGGATGCTTCGCAAGGGAGTGCCGTCCGGTGGTAATACGTTTTCAAAAAGCCGACGAGGCGCTGCAGTTCGGCCTGCGGGAAACCGCAAAGCCGGTAGGAAAGATACAGTTCGCAGGCCAGGCCTACAGCTACTGCAAGTCCGTGCAGCAAGGGGCGGTCCTGTTGGAAGGAGAAACTTTCGACGGCATGGCCCACGGTATGCCCGAAGTTCAAGGCTTTGCGCAAGCCCTGCTCCTGCGGGTCGGCCGATACGATGCCTTCTTTGACGGCCACCGACTCTCCGACAAGGCGATTCAGGGCGACATAATCCATAGCGTTGGCACCCAAGTCGAAGCCTAAGGTGCGCCCGTACAATTCGCCTCCGCTAATCAAGGCGTGCTTAAGCATTTCGGCGTAACCGGAAAGCAGGTTGTCGTAATCCAGTGTACGGAGAAATTCCCCGCTGATGAGTACACAGTCGGGAGAGTAAAAAGAGCCGACCTCGTTCTTCAGGCCATTGAAGTTGACACCCGTTTTCCCGCCCACAGCGGCGTCAACCGAGGCCATCAGGGTGGTCGGTATATTAAAAGTATGTAAGCCGCGTTTGAAGGTAGCCCCGGCAAAACCGCCCAAATCGGTCACCATGCCGCCCCCGAGATTTAAAAGAAGCGAATGGCGGGAAGCCCCTTCGTCGGAAAGAATTTGCCAGACGGTAGCGACTTGTCGCATGTCCTTGTGCATGTCGCCCGGACGGATACTGATGAGACGTCCTGCCTGTAAGGCCGGGAGCTTTTCCAACAAGGGGTAGCAAAGCCGGCGGGTCGTGTCGTCGGTTAAAACAAAAAGCCGGTCGTAAGCGAGAGCATCCAATGCTGCCTCTACGTCTGGAATTAGTTGCTGCGAAATAACAATAGAATGATTTGCCTTCATAATTTCTTTTTTTGGATACAAACCCGAAGATGAGCGGCAAAAGTAGAGTTTTGTTTTTACAAGGATACTATTGCCCTCTGGTTGCAGATGGGGCGTTGCAACAATTTTGCGCGCTTTTGAATCAAATTTTACAGGTCGAAGAAGTGTTCGGAGCCTACTTTTGCCTCAAATTTAATGAATGATTAACATCGCTATCCTCATGAGTAAAATTACAAGAAAGATCAGGAACAAGGCGGCGGCACTATTGACATGCCTGCTGCTTCCACTGGCTGCCATGAGCCAATCGGCCGTTACGGGCCGAGTCACCGACAAGGCTTCCGGCGAGCCACTTCCGGGTGTTACCATCTTGGAAAGAGGCACTCTGAACGGCACGACCACCGATGCCGACGGGCACTATTCCCTTATATTAAGGAAGCAGACCGCCCTGTTACGCTTTTCCATGATTGGCATGGGTACACAGGTACTGATGGCCCACCAGGGCGAAAGGCTGAATGTGCGCCTCGGTGCCGACGTGCAGCAATTGGATCAGGTAGTTGTCACCGGCTACATGTCGGAGAAGAAGGCCGACCTGACCGGCGCCGTGACCGTGGTCAAGATGAAAGACGTGGCCGACATTCCTACGGGTAATGTCATGGCCAGCCTGCAAAGCCGTGTGCCCGGCGTGAACATCACTACTGACGGCACACCCGGCGGAATGAACACTTCCGTGCTCGTCCGCGGCGTAACGACCATCAACGACAGCTCGCCACTTTATGTCATTGACGGGGTCATGACACGCGACAACATTGCGTCCATCCTCTCTTCCGATGACATCGCGTCCATTCAAGTGCTGAAAGATGCAGCCTCGGCGGCTATTTACGGTGCGCAGGCCGCCAATGGCGTCATTATCATTACCACCAAGCATGCCAGAGAAGGGCAGACGCGGGTGAACTTCGACATGTCGCTTTCCGCACAGACCTTCGTCAGCGGCATCCACCTGCTGAATACTCAGCAATGGGGCGACTGCTATTGGCAGGCTTACAAGTATTCCTACGGGACGACCCCGAACAGCGCCGTCTACGGCAACGGGCCGGAAGCCGTACCTCAAGAATATTACTACGACGCGAACGGCATTAAGATTAAAACGGGCAACACGAATTGGCCGGATGAAATCTTTAGCACTGCTTTAATGCAGAATTACAATGTCACCTTGGCCAACGGCTCCAAACACGGTTCAACGACGCTGAGCTTGAATTACATGGATCAGGACGGCTTGTGCCGCAACACGGACTTCAAGCGTTTCAATACGCGCATCGCCACCGATTACCACTTTCTCAACAACCACCTACGCATTGGTGAAAGTGCAGCCATCAACCGTTGGACACAGCATCTGCAGCCGGACGGCATCGAAGAGGAAGCCATCGCGCAACATCCGGCCGTTCCCCTGTACGACGAGGAAGGCGACTATGCAGGCGGCTATATAGACATTCTCGGCGACAAGCCCAATATGATTCGCCTGACAGATAACGAAAAGAACAACCGCCATGAGTACTGGCGCGTCTTCGGGAACAGTTATATCGAAATAGAACCCATCCGCGACTTAGTCTTTAAGTCCAATTTCGGCGTGAATTATTACAACGAATTCAATTCCGTCTTTGTCCCGGCTTGGCAGGAAGGTTCGCGCAGCGTGAGCACCAATTCTTTAAGCACGAATACCAACCACACCTTGAGTTGGATTTGGTCGAATACGGCCAACTACCGCTTTAAATTCGGCAAGAACACCTTCTCCGCCCTCTTGGGCATGGAGGCAAAGAAAGACCATACGGAAACCTTAAGCGGTTACGGGACGGGCTTCGCCGTGGAAGACGTAGACTACCGTTATCTGGACGCCGCCACCGCCGGACAGACAGTAGGCGGCAATGCTAGCAATTATTCCATGGTTTCCTATTTTGGTAAGATAAACTATGCCTTCAACGAGAAG
>JAISGW010000007.1 GCA_031262895.1 Tannerella sp.
TTAACTTTGGGCAAAAAATAAACAGGAAACAAATTCATTGATACATGTTTGAAAATTTAAGCGAGAGGTTGGAGCGTTCCTTCAAATTGTTGAAAGGGGAAGGACGCATCACCGAAATAAATGTGGCCGAAACCTTGAAGGATGTACGCAAAGCCCTGCTTGATGCCGATGTCAATTACAAAGTGGCCAAACAGTTTACTGACAAGGTAAAGGAAAAGGCACTCGGACAACAAGTGCTCACGGCCGTGAAGCCGGGGCAGCTCATGGTGAAAATCGTACACGACGAGTTGGCCCAGTTGATGGGCGGCACGGCCATTGACGTCAATTTGAAAGGACTACCGGCCGTGATACTTATGTCGGGCTTGCAGGGTTCCGGCAAGACTACCTTTTCGGGTAAGCTGGCCCTGATGTTCAAATCGAAAAGAGGGAAAAATCCCTTGCTGGCAGCTTGCGACGTGTATCGTCCGGCAGCCATCGAACAGTTGTGCGTTTTGGGCGAACAAATCGGTGTGCCCGTCTATTCGGAGTCGGAGAACAAGAATCCGGTGGCCATTGCGCAGCATGCCATCAGGGAGGCCCGTCAGAAAGGCTGCGACCTGGTCATCGTCGACACGGCCGGCCGTTTGGCCATTGACGAGCAGATGATGCAGGAAATCACCGCTATTAAGAAAAGCATCCAACCCTCGGAGACCCTTTTCGTGGTCGACGCCATGACCGGTCAGGATGCTGTCAATACGGCTAAGGAATTTAACGAACGCCTTGACTTCGACGGCGTGGTGCTCACCAAACTTGACGGCGATACCCGCGGCGGTGCCGCCCTTTCCATCCGTACGGTGGTCGACAAGCCCATCAAATTCATCGGCACCGGGGAGAAAATGGAAGCCCTTGATGTCTTCCACCCCGAACGCATGGCCGACCGTATCCTCGGCATGGGCGATATCGTGTCCTTAGTCGAACGTGCCCAAGAGCAGTTTGACGAGGAAGAGGCCAAACGCCTGCAAAAGAAAATCCAGAAGAACCAATTCGACTTCAACGACTTTCTCAAGCAAATCCAACAAATAAAAAAGATGGGCAACCTCAAAGACTTGGCTTCCATGATACCGGGTGTCGGCAAGGCCATCAAAGACGTCGACATTGACGAGAACGCCTTCAAGAGCACTGAAGCCATCATATATTCCATGACTCCTTCCGAACGTAGCAACCCCGGCATATTGAACGGCTCGCGCCGCCAACGCATTGCCACGGGCAGCGGTACCAGCGTGCAGGAAGTGAACAAGCTCATCAAACAGTTCGACGAAGCCCGCAAAATGATGCGGGCGGTCGCCTCCATGAAGCCGGGCTCCAAACGGATGCCCTCATTTAAAAGATAATGAAACGATGCAATTAATCGATGGAAAGGCCGTTGCCGCCCAAATGAAGGCGGAAATGGCGGAAGAAGTAAAACAAATCGTTGCGGCCGGAGGGAAAGTACCCCATCTGGCTGCTGTTTTGGTGGGTCACGACGGGGGTAGTGAAACCTACGTGGCCAACAAAGTACGCACTTGCGGTGAACTGGGATTCAAGTCATCGCTCATCCGTTATGAAGAAGATGTTACCGAAGAAGAACTCCTTGCCTGCGTGGACCGCCTCAATAAGGACGCCGACGTGGACGGCTTCATCGTGCAACTCCCCTTGCCTAAACATATTTCGGCCCAGAAAATCATAGAGGCCATAGATTTCCATAAAGACGTGGACGGTTTTCATCCCATCAATGTGGGGCGCATGTCCATCGGCTTGCCTTGCTTCGTGTCGGCCACTCCGGCCGGCATCGTGGAGCTTTTCCGCCGTTACAACATCCCGACGCGGGGAAAGCATTGCGTGGTTTTGGGCCGCAGCAATATCGTGGGCAAGCCTATGGCCATGCTGATGATGCAAAAGACGGAACCTGGCGACTGTACCGTGACTGTCTGCCACAGCCGTTCGGAAAACCTGAGAGAGATGTGCCTTTCGGCTGATATTATTATTGTCGCCCTCGGTGTGCCGGAGTTCTTGAAAGGTGACATGGTGAAAGACGGCGTTGTGGTCATTGACGTGGGTACGACGCGCCTGCCCAGCAGCACGACTAAAAGCGGCTTCAAGTTGACGGGCGACGTGAAATTCGACGAGGTAGCGCCCAAATGTTCTTACATAACTCCCGTACCCGGAGGCGTGGGACCGATGACGATAGTCTCTTTAATGCACAACACGCTGCTGGCCGCCACGCACGCCATTTATCCTTAAAGGTCTTCGAGCCAAAGGCGGGCGGAAGCGTCGCTGGGCATTCTCCAATCGCTTCTGGGTGAAAGGCTGACGGAACCTACCTTAGGCCCGTCGGGCAGGCAGGAACGTTTGAACTGCTGGCTGAAGAACCTGCGGAAGAAATTGCGCAGCCATTTGTCGATTTCTTCTTTACTGTATTTACCATCAAAGGCGAGCCGGGCCAGCTCGCCTATTTTTTTAGGTTTTGCGCCGAAACGCAGAAAATGATAAAGGAAAAAGTCGTGTAGTTCATAAGGGCCGACCAAGTCTTCCGTCTTTTGCGCGATGCGGCCTTCCGCGTCAGCAGGAATGAGTTCCGGACTGATGGGTGTGTCGGCTATGTCAAGAAGTGTGGCGCGCGAAGCCGCGTCGGCCTTATTGTGGGCAGCCCATTCCACTAATGAGCGGACCAGCGTCTTGGGAATACTTGTGTTCACACCGTACATGGAGATGTGGTCTCCGTTATAGGTGGCCCAGCCGAGCGCCAGTTCAGACAGGTCGCCGGTGCCGACGACCAAGCCGTTTTCTTTGTTGGCCAAATCCATCAGCACCTGCGTACGTTCGCGGGCTTGACTGTTTTCGTAGGTCACATCGTGCAAGTCGGGGTCTTGCTTTATGTCTTTGAAATGCTGCAGGCAGGCTTCACGTATGGATATTTCGCGCAGGCTGACTCCTAACGAGCGGATGAGCGAAAGGGCGTTGGTGTAGGTGCGCCGCGTAGTACCGAAGCCGGGCATGGTGACGCCGAGAATTTGCTGTCGGGGCATCTTCAAGGTATCGAAGGCCAGCGCCGTCACCAATAGGGCAAGGGTGGAATCCAAGCCACCGGATATGCCGATGACGGCCGTGGCCGCATGGATGTGTTCAATGCGTTTGGCCAGGCCGCAGACTTGTATATGAAAAATTTCTTCGCATCTCTCGGCCAAAGCTGCGCCCGAAGGGACGAAGGGTAGCGGGTCTATCTTCCGTATGGGTTTGACCTGCTTGCGTTCCGGTAAAGAGAAAGGTATGCGTCGTACACCTGTCGGGGCGAAGGCGCTCAGCCCTTGCGTGAAATTGGGATTCAGGCGACGATCGTGTTGTAGGTTTTGCAAGTCGACTTCGGCGACGGTCAACTGTCCTTCCCTTTGGAAACGGGCCGATTCGGCGAGCAGGGCGCCGTTCTCGGCAATGATTCCGCCGCCTGAAAAGACCAGGTCGGTGCTGGACTCTCCACAGCCGGCCGTGGCATAAACGTAAGCCGCCAGGCAACGTGCCGACTGCTGGGTTATCAATTGCCTGCGGTAAGCTTGTTTGCCGGTCAGCTCATTGCTCGCGGAAAGGTTGAAGAGAAGGTTTGCCCCTTCCATGGCCAGGATGGAACTGGGAGGTACGGGCATCCAGAGGTCTTCGCAGATTTCAAGACCGACAATGGCTTCGCCCGCCGTGAACAGCATGCGGGAAGACAGCGGATAACTTTTTCCGCCGATGAGGATGGATTCTTCCCGCAACTCGGATGCGGGACTGAACCAACGTCTTTCTTGAAATTCCTTATAATTTGGCAAGTAGGATTTGGGTACTACGCCTAAAATCTGCCCTTTTTGGAAAGCGACGGCCGCGTTGACCAAGCGGTCACCCAAGCGGAGCGGCGCCCCGACCAAGGCAAAAATATCCGTGTCGGCCGTGTTGCGTATCAGTTCCAACAATGCTTTCTCGGCTCCGTCCAATAAAGTCTGCGAGGAGAAAAGGTCGAGGCAAGTGTAAGCTGTCACCGACAATTCGGGAAAGCAGAGCAATTGCACATTCTCCGTTACGGCTTGACGCAGCATTTCTTCCATACGGCTTACGTTGCCTTCGCAATCGGCCACTTCTACGCGTGGCGTTGCGGCGGCCACGCGTACAAACCCATCTATCATGTTAAGTCCTTTTTTGAGCTGCAAACTTAACGATAAGTTATGATATGCGTTGCGTGGCCGCCGTTGTCGGACTTGAGAAAACAAGTCCCGCCTTTTTTAGCGTATGGATAAATCTGTTTTGAAGGTGTCGCCTTTTGTGGGCGTGAGGGTGGGGAATGGCTTGTGGCGAAATAGTTCCCCTTGCGGGCCGATGTATTCGCAGGCGACATGTTCGCCGTTTTGGAAAATCCTGTAGTTCTGCGAATCATGGTTGGGCTTGATGTGAATCTCTGCTTTCCAAATATCAATAATGGTGGCCGGGCTTTTATCGGTGGCGGAACAGGGAAGCGTAATTCGCTTCATGCCGCATCGATCTTCTTTTACTTCGGGTTGCCATTTGCTGGAGAGCACTTCAGCTACAATGTCGGTCAGTTGTTCTTTAATGTCGAATTGAATTTTCATTTTGTCTGCCTATCCGGGCATAGGGCTTGTTCTTTCATCACCGGAGGTTTTTTTCTTCGTGGTTTAGAACGGCACTTTTTCATCTCTCTCATTAGATATAACAAATGATGGAAGCTTTTTGTTCACAGTAAATGGATTTTTTAATAACTTTGCCCTATAAAAATGGTTAACAATGGTAAGACACATCGTATTATTCCAATTAAAAGCCTTTCCCTCTGCTGC
This sequence comes from Tannerella sp., assembly GCA_031262895.1. Lineage (GTDB taxonomy): Bacteria > Bacteroidota > Bacteroidia > Bacteroidales > Tannerellaceae > JAISGW01. The sequence continues at coordinate 4,836 of JAISGW010000007.1, forward strand.
TGAAAAGCAGGCAAAAATGCAGGAAATGAAGGAGGCTTTGGAAGCTTTGACCAAGGATATTCCTTTCTTGCGCGCTATCCGGGTGGATTTCAACATCAATCCCGACGAGGTTTTTGACGTGATATTGACGGCCGATTTGGATTCCTTGGCCGACGTGAAGGCTTATTCCGCGCATTCTGCCCATCAGGCGGTATTAAAGAACATCATTGCCCCCATCAAGGTGGGGCGTGCCTGCGTGGATTTTGTGGTCTGAATGGTTTATTGTGCGTGTAAAAGCAGAAACTCAAATGAAAATCAAACAAAGATTATTCTTATTAGCGGCGATTCTTCCTCTTGCTTTGGCGGGCGAAGCCGCGACGACGACGAATTATTATTATTATGTGAAGCAGGGCGCAAACGGGAATGGTTCCTCTTGGAAAGACGCCTCGGGCAATCTGCAGGCTATGATTGATGCGGCATATACCGTGGGCGGCGGGCAAGTCTGGGTTTGGAAGGGAACTTATTTGCCATCCCAGAGTCTTTCCGCTGACGCCCGTGACAAGGCTTTCCTGTTGAAGGACAATGTCGAAATCTATGGCGGTTTCACGAAGGAAGTCATTCCCGACGAAACCGGGGGCTTAGCGCCTGCCTTCGGTTTTGGTAGCCGTTCGGGCAAATCTGTCCTTTCGGGTGACTTGGGCGCTTCCTCCTGTTTTCACGTGGTGGTTGCTGCCGGACTTAACAAAGCGCGCCTTGACGGCTTCACGATTACCTCGGGCAATGCCGAAGGAACGGGAAGCACGGAGCTTAAGGCTTATATGATAGCTCAAGGATGTGGTGGCGGCCTTTACGTGACTGAACCTTTTAACGGTTTATTGCTTAGCGACCTTACCATAAGTGGAAACACGGCCGGAAAGGGAGGTGGTATTTATATGGAAAAAGGGAGTAAGGCGCAAAAGGCTGTTTTGGCCAATATGCTCGTCTGTGACAATTCGGCGCTTGAACAAGGCGGCGGCCTGTATGTCGTGAATGCTTCGCCTTATCTGGTAAATATGACCGTTACGGCCAACACGGCGGCGGCAGGCGGCGGAATATCCGTTGAAGCCAATCAGACATCTTTTGCTTCTCCTTCGCTTTTGAATACCCTCGTTTACGGGAATCAGGCGAAAGGGAACCGGCAGATGGATATGTCGGCAGCAGGCGGCGCTTCCTGGAATGCTGTAAATTCTTTGACGGGCGTGGACCCGAAATTCGGTGCCGGATATGTGCTGACAGCGGGCAGTCCGGCTATTGATGCGGGCGAAACGCAAGTTTATACCGCCCTCGGACTTTCCGTTCCGACGACCGACTTGGGAGGTAATTCCCGCGTTAGCGGCTCGTCCATTGACCTTGGCGCCTTTGAATATGCCGCTACCGTTAATGCCCCTTCAGTGCCGAAAGCCTCGAAAGTTTTGGATGCTCCCTTGCAAGCCACGGTCGGCAGCGAAGGTTTGCTTATACGCGGCCTTCAGCCGGGCACGATGCTATACATATATAATATGTCTGGGCAATTGCTTTACCAGGCACGCGTCAGCGGGGAAACCCAAAACATCACCTCCTTACAAGGCGGTGCAGTGTATATTGTGTCTAATGAGGGCCGGCGTGTGAAGACGCTTGCTGAATAGGAAACTTTCATCGAATAAAATGTTAGCCTGAATTAGTAAGAAACGCCAAGCGGCCGGCTGTCCGATTTCAATTAGGGGGACGGCCGGCCGATATTTTATAATCAATTTTCTCTTTTGCCTTAGCGGGCGCCGAGGTCGTCGTATAGGGTTTGCAGGAAAGCCTTTCCCTTGTCGAGGCGTGCTTCGCTGCCTTCTTTCGGCTTTTGAATGAGCGGCCGGTTGCTGGTGTTGTCGTAAACGGAAATACCTGTGCTGTCAACGAAGCCGAAGCCGTTCGGGAAATCATAAAAGGCGTAAGCCGGGTAACGGGGATCGAAGAGGTCGTGCCCGAAAAGGAAATCGCTGTGCGGAATGTCCATCTGTCCGAGCAGGGTAGGGGCGATGTCCATCTGGCAGGCGATGGTATCCACATGAGTGGTTCCTGCCAAGGCGCCGCCCAGCCAGAGCATTGGGATATGGAAGCGCCGCCTTCCGGAACGGTTGATAGTGTCGGGGTAAAGGTAGCCGTGGTCGGCCACAAGGACAATCAACAGCTTGTTCCAAGCCGGTGTCTGCTTGATACGGTCTACGAAATGGCCGAGGCAACTGTCGGTAAAGGCGATGGCGTTGAGATAAGGATCTTTCAGCCGGTGATAGGGCACCTCGAAGGGTTCGTGGCTCGAGAGCGTAAGGAAGGTGGTGAACCAGGGTTTGGTCGTGTCGCGGGCGGTAATATCATGATAGAGCCGGTCGAAGGTGACATCGTCGTTCGCTCCCCATTTGCTCAGGCGCGTATGGATGGGAAAGTCCTTGTCGGAAGTGATTTTGTCGTAGCCGGAACCGAAGAAATAGCTCTTCATATTGGTGAAGTTGATGTCACCGCCATACAGCATGTCGGTTGCATAGCCGGCCTTCGTCAGGGATTTGCAGATGGAAGGCAAAGTCTGGCTTTTGGCCGGATACTTCATGATGGATGTGGTCGGTTGTGCCGGATAACCGTTTAGCACGGCTACCAAGCCGCGGTCTGTGCGGAAGGAATTGGCATAGAAATTTGTGAACAGCACCCCTTCTTGCGCCAGGCGGTTCATATTGGGGGTAACTCCCGGTGTGCCGCCCACGGCGGCCACTGTATTGGCCGAGAAGCTCTCCATGACAATCAGCAGCAGGTTGGGCCGTGTCGTGTTCAACAGTTGCGGCCGCTTATAAACGCCTTCTTTCGGCTTGAACAAAGGATTGACAAGGGCTGCCCGTTTGGCTTCGGGGAAGAAGTTGAATTCGGAAGCGAAATCCTGATTCATCGATAGCGAGGCCGTCAGGCTGAAGACCGGGTTGATGGCCGAATGGTTCAGGAATTGGTCGTCGCTGAAGTAGACCATGCCGACATTGGCCGTCGAAGTGGTCACGCCGCCCCTTATGGGGAGAAAAAGCAGTCCTCCGAAAATCAGGAAACCGACGGCCGAACGCAGCGGATGGCGCGAGGGATCGTCGGGCAGGAGTGGCAGCACCAAACGGCGGAACAGCCAGTAAGCCGCGAAAGCATAGACCAGCCATATCAGCAATTGGCGCAGAATGAGGCCGGGAGTGATGCTGGCCAGCACCTCGCCGGGCGAGGCGGCATAGAAAAACACCGTGGCGTCAATGCGAAAGCCCCAAGCGGCGTACAAGGCCATGTCGACGGCGAATATCAGCCCTATCAGGGTAGCGACTATCATATAGTAGCCGGAGAGTATCTTTTTGAGGTAGACACCGGGGAAACGGATGGAGAGCAAGACGCAAAGCCAAGGGATAATGCTCAGGTAACCGGCTACGCAAGCGTCCAGCTTTAAGCCGTGCCAGATGACTTGCAACCATTCGTAGAAGGGATAGTGCCCGGCCAAAGCCAGGTTGTACAGCATAAAGGCCGGCTTTTGCACGGCGAACAGCGGCAACCACAGAAGGAATGCCGCCAATAGGAAAAACAATCTTTTTTTCATTGCCCGATAAAATATGGCGAAATAGCGTCCATAAAAACGTTTGTTCGGGGGGCAAAGGTAAGTCTTTCCCTGAACTTCCGCAGATTAAGGTATAACTTTCAATTCTTTCCCTACCGTACGGGAGAGAAACTCCGGGGCATAGAGGCATTGCAGGGTGGCCGGTCCGACGGCATAACTGCCAGGACGGCTCACGTAGGTGGCGTATTCCAGCACGTAAGTGCCTTGTGGCAGACGGTCAAAGTAGAACAGTTCCGCCTCGTCTTGCGGACTGTGGTAATAAAGCAGCGAACCGCTCCTTTCCATGCCCGAGATTTGTTTCAGCGGCTCTAAGCCGGCCGGCCGCAGGTCCTCTAAGCGTACGTAGTCCATTTCACGGTCGGAGCGGATGACCAAACGTATGACGACTTTCTCTCCTACATGTAGGGCTTGCCCTTCCTCCAATGGGCGGAGCAGGCGTTGACGGCCGTCATTCGTTTCAATGAAATATTGTCTTTCCAGATGCAGGGCGCCCTTTTGCGCCGTAGCTTCCTGCATGGGGAGGGTATAGGTCGTGAGTAAGGCGCCCCAGGCCGGCGCTGTCCCCGTTTTGTGGAGCAGGAGCGAGGGGTGACCGCCTGTGGTGGGCGGCAGCTTCTGCCGAAAGTGCCCGCTGCCTGCTTCACCTTCCACGGCCTTTAAGGGGCGGCCGTTCCATTGCAAGGACGGCGCTTTGAGCAGGCCGGTCCAACTGCTGCCGCTGCGGAGCAGGGCATACAGCGCATCGGCCGTGGCGGGAACCGATTCCCAGGCTTGCACCCGTTTTTGGACGAGCAGCCATTGGCGCATCCGGTCGGTTTCCTTTTCCGTGCCGCCAAGGCTGCGGAAGGCTTCCATGATGAGGCAATGCAGGCCGATGGGTGAGAGCAGACCACTGCCTTCGCGGCGATTGTTTGCCCAATACATCCCCTGTTCGGGAGAAATCGTAGCTGTACGGCGCAGCCAGGCCAATATCGCGGCAGCCGTTTCCTTGTCGCCGTCGGCTTGCATCAAAAGGGCGGTTTGGACTTTCCCGGCCAAGGAAGTCTTCTGCCAATAGCGGCCTGCTTGGGTGGAAAAGTAACGGGTGGCGCGCCGGGTGTCGGCCGTTTCAGGCAGGTCGCGGTACAGGCTGCGCACGTAAAGCATCCTTATCTGCCGTGCCGATGGGACGTAATTCTTTTTATCCGACAGCTCAGCCGCGTCTTTGCGGAAAGCCGCGTCGAGGAAGCCGACGGCCTTTTGCGTGTATTCACGTCCGGAATCGTCAAGGGCAAGCCGCCGCAGACGTGCCATGCCTTCGAGCAGGTAGAGGGTGACGCCCCGGTCGGAACGCATCCCTTCGCACCAGCCCCAGCCTCCGTCGGGATTCTGCGTTTTTTGCAGGCGTTCGAGGAAGAAAGTCCGGCGTTCGGCCATCCGGTTCTTGTCGGACAGATAGGCGAAGCCCTTGATGCCGCGTATCTCGGGGATGGTTTCATACAAGAAGGAGGCAATGGCCGCACTATAATAGGAAGCGAAGACGGAGAGCAAGTCCTGATTGTGCGTGTCGGCCTTGAACAGAAAAGGCAGGGTCTCGGCGGCAGCCCAAAGTGCGTTGGCCGTATATTCCAAGGTGTAGCGGCTACCTGGATGCGGCTTCGGACGAAGCAGTAAGCTTGCCGAATCGTTGCCGAGGTAGAAGGGCAATGCGTCGGTCATGGGAAGCCGGTCGGGCAGCAGGGGCAACAGGTCTTGTTCGCCGTCGCTGCCCTGCGGCGTGCTGGCGAGGAGGCGGCAGCCTACTTCCGTGCCGCCCATCCGTACGGGGAAGTTCCAAGAGGCTTTGGCCATGCCTCGGGCTGCTACACGGAAGGATTGCGTACTGTCTGCAAAAAAGATTTCCCCATTGTCAGGGTCGAAGAGTTCGAAACGAAGCCGGCCGGAGAGGGTGGCCTCGGTTTGATTGGCAATTTGCACGGAGACGGAAGCCGTGTCGCCGCGCCGCAAGAAACGCGGTAGATTGGGGATGAGCATAAGCGGCTTTTGCGAGACGGCTTCGGCTGTGTACAGACCGTAATTCAGGTCACGGGTATGCGCCAGGACTTGTAGCTTCCAGCGCGTGTTGCTGTCTGGAAGGGTGAAGTCGATGCGTAAGGTTCCTGCCGTGTCGGTATGCAGTTCGGGGAAGAAGAAAGCCGTTTCGTTGAAGTTTTGCCTCCATTGGGGCAGGGTCTCCGGCATCTTCGCCGGTGCGGAATCCGTATTCGGTGAAACCGCTTCGTCGGCAAGGATGGCGTTTTTTCGCATATATACGCTTTCCGGAAAAGGTGTCTGCATGGTTCCATAATATAGCGGGGAACGGATTAGGCCGAACAAGCCCTGCCAGTCTATGTCTGCAAAGCCTATCGGCGCCGTTTGGACGAGCGCTTCCTGCCAAACGTCTTGGCTGTAATCCTCTCCCATTCCCGCTTCTTCCCGGAAGGGAGGAATGTATCTCGGCAAGGGCTTTTCAAAAGGAGAGAAATTCCAGCGGAAAGGCTGTAAGGCGTCAAGCGAGGCGTCGTACATGGAGGCCAGTACTTCGGCTTTCACGGGTCGGGCGGCGGCATCGCTCAGGCGGAACTGCCAGCTTTCCTTTTCTCCCGGCTGCAGCATGTCGCGAAAGCTCAAGGGAACAAAACGGATTTCCTTTTTAGGCTGTCGTTTGCCCACCTGCGTTTGCCTGCTGTAAACTTTGCCTTCCTTTATAAAGGTGAAGCGGGCGCTTAAATCGGCATAGTCCTCCTTGAAAGGCAAGCGCAACAACCGGTTTTCACGCTTCAAAACTATACGCTGCGTAGCGACAGCTTTGCCGTTGCCAAAGAATTGGCAAAGCACATAGGCTTTCTTTTCTGAAGTGCCGAAGAGGAAAACTGCCTCTTCGCCGGGCAGGCAATCCGGCTGTTCCGGTGCAGGCAGCCAGATGGGTGTTTGTATGGGAGGCCGTTTGTCGGCATAGCTGAAGGCGGTAAAGCGGCAACTGTCGCTGACGGGACGGCCTTGGTCGTCGTTGGCTTCCATGCGCAACAAGAGCGGGGCAGAAGGCAGGGCAGCCGTCAGTTTCCGGGGCAAGGGCTTCCCGGCAGAGAAGTCTCCTTCCAGAAACGGGCGGCCCTGGGGCGCCGCTTCCGGAGCTTCGGACGGCAGGCGGTAAATAGCATAATGCCCTTTCACCGAAGCAGTCGCGCCTTTAGACGTACGCGCTTGGATGCAAAGGCTGTCGGCCTCCTTGTTGAAAGTCCCGTTGACATGGCATTGGAGGAAGAGGCTGCGTTCGCCTGCCGAGAAGAAGAGTTGCGTCTCTTGGGTCTCCCCCTTGCTGTCGGTCAGGGAGGCCAGGAGGCGGTAGCTTTCAAAGCAAGAAGCTCCGGCATTTGCAGGCTTCTCCGGACGGAAGCGTATGCGGAAGCTGCCGTCTGGCGCCAGGGACGCGGCGCCACGTGTCACTTGTTCCTCCCTTCCGAAATTGAAAAAGACG
>JAISGW010000036.1 GCA_031262895.1 Tannerella sp.
AAGAGGGGGAAGAGCATATAGGCCAAGACTCCTCCAAGGAGCGATGATGCAGCCCATAGGACAATCGCGGCTGTTACCTCGTCGCGAATAACCGTCGATGCCTGCGCACCATTAAGGCGGAGGAGTTGATAATAACGTCGGTTACGGGCAAATATCAGCCTGACATTCAACCAAAGATTGAATAGGACAAGGGTCAACAATAAGGCATTTACGGCAATGATAATATAAATGTAACTGATGTTGCCGTTAACTTCAAGTTCGCGTTGCGTATGGCCGTGAAGATGTATGTCGGTAAGCGGGAGGATGACGCTGTGGTATGGTTCAAGCGCTTCAGGATTCTTCATCGCCATGACTTTATCCATAGCGATGGCCAAATCTTTGTTGCTGACCGTTTGGGTCGTCTTCAAAAGGTAAACGTACGGCCAGTCTGTCTTCTTATTATCAGGGCAATTGAAGAGCAGGTCGGCGTGAAAATGCGATGTCTCCGGGAAATTCTCGAACACTCCGCTTATAACAACGATTTGTTCGCCGAAACGTCTGCCCGATAATTTTATCGTCTTGCCTATCGCTTGCTTTACGCCGCCAAACATCAAATCGGCATACTTTCGGCTGACGGCGGCTTTCCCGGGCGCATTGATAACGGTTTCCGGCGAGCCTTCAAGTAAAGGATAGCTGAATACATCAAAGAAATTGCCGCTTGTTTGGAATAAGTTTTTGACTAAATAACTCTTGCCTGCATATCCTGCCAAGCCGGTGTCGTCCAAAGTCATCAAAACCGCATCTTTAATGCCCGGAACGTTCAGTTCGGGACTGTCCTTTGTAAGGGTGTAAAAGCGGCCGTCAACAGGAGCTTTTCCATATTGGAAGGAAGCGCGAACGATACGCACTGCGTTCTTGTTGAAACGGTCGTAGCTCAACTCCTTCTTGACGTAGGAATAGGAAAGAACTATGGATGCAAATATGATGGACAATCCGACAAGATTAACCGTTCGTAGCAATATGTCCTTCTTGAAAATGTTTAGCCTCATTTTGTGTAACACTTAGCGCGATACAAATGTAAGTGATTTTTAACCTGTCAGCAAAAAACATTTGGCGGTATGTAAAGGGCAAAGTATATTTGAGGCATATTACTAATCCGAATAAATCCTAAATAGAAGAAGATGTGTGTATGAAGAGTATCAAGAATTTGAAACTGACCCGGCCGAGCAAGGCGGAAGTCTCTAAGTGGGAAGTGGTCCGCCTGTATGGCGGCAAAGCATTCCCAATTCTTTGTTTGGCGCTCGTAAGCCTGTTGGCCTCCTGCTCGCACAAAACGACTATCGTAAAGCCAGCCGCAAGAAAGGGGATAGTCTCAATACCCTTTGCTGAAGCTGCCGATAAGGTGCGGCCGGCCAAGCTCTCCGAGATTGCCGACAGCGTGGCTTACCTGCCGTTGGAGACTTGTGACTCCAGTTTTATTAGAAGCACATACCTTGATTTCATGAACAGGTATATCTACGGCGATAGGAAGGTCTTTAACTGGAAGGGGAAATATCTCTGTACCATCGGGCATTCCGGACAAGGCCCCGGGGAAGATGGCATAAGAATGATTGCAATCACGGACGATGCCTTTTATTCGCTGGGAGACAAGCTTGTCAAGTACGACACAACCGGAGTGTATGCCGGCCTGGAAACACGTTATATGAATGAATATGAAAGCCCTGTGGTATGTCCGCTGGAAGTTACTAATGCCGGGAACAAGCATATCGCCATCTTCACGGGTGATACACTTTATTTTTTCAATTCGGATTTGAACATAGTAAAAGCAGAGCGCGTGGTACCGCCTTGGCCGGAACGAACGATGGAGCTGAACCGGCAAATTGTGAGGGACTATTTTACCGATTACGACGACTCCGTCCTCTTCTACAATTATGCCAATGATACCATTTACCGCCTATTGGACAACTCCGTATCACCACGCTGGGTCATGGATTTAGGGAAGGAGAAGCTGCCCTTAAAATACGTATTGGGGGACGAAAATAGAATATTCATAGCCACATTCAATGCTTATGAGGGACGTCCGGGAGCTGACTATTATAAGTTGACGGACAATAAAATCCATGTGCATGCCGTCTATGAAACCCCGGACTTCCTCATTATAGAATGGCGGAGGTTTCGCGATTACGCCGAATTGCGGCATCTCGCCCCCCTCCCGTATCAGACAGCCTACTACAACAAGCGTACAGGCCAATGCGTGGCCGTGAAAGGAGGTGATGGCTTTATCGACGACCTGGGCGTATTGGGGCATTTCAGACCCTTGGGAACGCACGGCGATTATATGATAAGGGCTTATTGGCCCTTCGAACTGCGCAAGGATGCCGACAGTTTGCAGCATATCGGCAAAACAGTAGACCCGCACCTTGTGCAGATGCTTGATACCATCCACGACGACAGCAACCCCGTCCTTGTCATGGTGCACCTCAAAATGCAAAAAAAATTGTGAGTGTCTCGGTCAGAGGAAGGGGATGAGCGTCTCCAGGTTCATGCTGTGTGAGCCTTTGACCAGTACGAGGCAGTTTTCCGGCGGGCGGCTTTGCAATTCGGCGGTCAAAGCTTCAGTTGTGGGACAGGTAAAGATGTCCGTGCCGCTTTCCTTTGCCGCAGCCAGCCGTTCTTCCGCGCCGGCGAAGTTCTTCCCGCAGAGGTAAAGCTTGTCGAAGCGGTAATCCAAAGCCAGTTGCAGGACTTCTTCGTGCAAGGTTCCGCTGTCGCCGCCGAGTTCTTTCATGTCGCCCAGGATAGCGACCTTGGGCGAGGCTTCCATGCGGCGGAAGTTTTCCAAGGCAGCTTTCATGCTGTCGGGATTGGCATTGTAGGCGTCGACAACCAAGCGGTTACGTTTCGTTTCCACCCATTGTGAGCGGTTGTTCGAAGGTTCGTAGGCGGCCAGGGCGCTGTCGATGAGTACGGGCGGGATATGGAAATAGCGTGCGGCGGCGATGGCGGCCAATGCGTTGGGCAGATTGTAATCGCCGATGAGGTGGGTGTGTACCTTGTGCAGGTTGCCTTGGGTTTGCTGCCAGTCGAAAGCGAGGAAGGGCGAGCCGTCGGCCAAAGCGTGGCCTTCGACAAAACAGCCCGGGATGCTGCCGTAGGTTATCTCCTCCAGTCCTTTGGCGATGGATTGGAGGTTTTCGTCTTCTTTATGGATAAAGATGAGGCCGTGGTTGTCGCGCAGGTAATCGTAGAGTTCGCCTTTGGTGCGAACGACACCCTCGAAGGAGCCGAAGCCTTCCAAGTGGGCGTGGCCGATATTGGTAATCAGGCCGTAGTCGGGGCGGGCGATGTCGACCAGTTCGCGGATGTCGCCCGGATGGCTGGCGCCCATTTCGATGACGGCCAGCTCATGTTCGGGCCGCAGGCGGAGCAAGGTGAGCGGTACGCCTATCTGGTTGTTGAGATTCCCCTCGGTGGCCAACAGCTTGTACTGGCTGGCCAGCACACAAGCAAGCAGTTCTTTGGTCGTTGTTTTTCCATTGGTGCCGGTAATGCCGATGATGGGTGTGCCCAAGCGCAGGCGGTGGTAGCGGGCCAGGGCTTGCAGACTTTGCAGGACGTCGGCCACCAAAAGGGTGCGCTTGCCGTTGACGGCGGCCGGGTCATCAACGACGGCATACGAGGCACCTCCGTCTAAGGCCTGCTTGGCAAAGCGGTTGCCGTCGAAACGTTCGCCCTTTAAGGCGAAAAAGAGGGAACCCGGCGGACAGTGGCGGCTGTCGGTCGTCACCTGTGGATGACGCAGGTAGGTTTTGTATAACGTGGCTATATCCATTTCCAATTTGCTTTGCGTATATGTACCGAATGCGCGGGCAAATATACGGGTGATATTCAAGAATTAACTACATTTGCCCCGAATTTGTTTGAAACGCAAGGATACGAACATAGGGTGAATGGCAAGACATTAAACATAGGAGGCGAACTCCTTTCGCTCGAAACGCCCCTCGTGATGGGGATATTGAATATCACGTCCAATTCTTTTTACGCGGCCAGCCGCAAGCAGACGGAGGGGGAAATCCTCTGCCGTGCGGAAGAAATCCTTTCCGAGGGAGGGCGTATTATTGATTTAGGCGCCTGTTCCACGCATCCCGGCGCCGCGCCCGTCTCGGCAGAAGAGGAGCTGAAACGCCTTTTGCCCGCCCTGCATCTCCTGAAAAAGCATTACCCGCAAGCCATCGTTTCGGTCGACACTTTCCGCGCTTTGGTGGCACGCCGTGCCGTGGAAGAAGGCGGTGCCGACATCGTGAACGACATCGCCGGCGGCGGCTTGGACGCCGACATGTTCCGCACGGTGGCCTCCCTACGTGTCCCCTACATCCTGATGCATCTGCGTGGCGACCCGCAAACCATGCAGCAGCTGACGGATTACGACAACCTGATAGTCGATATCCGGAAGTATTTCGCCGACAAACTCTACGAACTGGAACTGCTGGGCGTGAACGACGTCATCATCGACCCCGGCTTCGGCTTCAGCAAGACCTTGGAGCAGAACTACGAGTTGCTGGCGGGGCTGAAAGCGTTTGCCGTTTTCGACCGCCCGATTCTCTGCGGTATCTCGCGCAAGGCCATGATATACCGCTTGCTCGAGACGGGGCCAGAAGAAAGCCTCGAAGGCACGACCGTGTTGAACACGCTCTCCCTCTTAGGCGGTGCCGACATCTTGCGGGTGCACGATGTGCGCGCGGCTGTCGAAACCCTGCGCCTCGTCAGTAAATACAAAGAATACGCAAAACCATGTGGATGTTGCATATCGGACTGAAAGATGTCATTGACATCCTGCTGGTAGCCGCTTTCCTTTATGCGGTTTACCGGCTGATGAAGAAATCGGGCAAGCTGCCCATCTTTAGCGGCATCATCGCCTTTGTCGCCATCTGGATACTCATCTCGCGCGTCTTCGAGATGCGTCTGATGGGCGCTATTCTCGACAAGTTCGTCTCTGTCGGCATGTTGGCGCTGGTCATCCTTTTCCAAGACGAGATACGCCGCTTCCTGGCCACGATCGGCTCCCATCCGGGCTGGGAAAGAATCCTGAATTTCTTCCGCATCAAGATTAAAGGAGGAGGGGAAGAAGAAAAGAATAAATACGTAACGCCTGTGACGATGGCCTGCGAATACCTGGCCCGCAGGAAGACGGGCGCTCTGATTGTTATCAGCCGGACCACGCCGCTTGACGCTTACGCGCATAACGGCGAGATGTTTAAGGCCGAGGTGAATGCCCGCCTGATAGAAAACATCTTTTTCAAGGACAGCCCCCTTCATGACGGGGCGCTTATCATCTCCGACAATGCCATCATAGCGGCCGCCTGCGTGCTGCCCCTTGCGCCGGGAGAGATGCCCAAGAAAGAATTCGGCCTGCGCCATCGTTCGGCCATAGGCTTGTCGGAGGTAACAGATGCCATTATCATTGTCGTTTCCGAACAAAGGGGCAGCATCTCCGTTGCGCAAAACGGGAAGATAGCCGTCGACATACAATCCAAAGACTTGGGGCACATCCTTACCGGCGACAAGAAGGTGGATGATTACCCCTACTGCGAGATGCAATAGAATTTATAATTCTGTTTGCCGCTAAACCATTATTCGTTTTTCAGGTGCAAAAAAGGGGCCTCCACTGAGGCCCCCTGCGGTATGAACCGCGTCCGTCTGGTAATAAAATGGACACAAAAAACTTTTAACGGACTAGTATTTTTCTGTTCATGTCCATATATGCCACAATGTAAATGCCAGGTGGCAGAGGTTGGGCCTGCAAGTTCTCGTCGCAGGCGCTGGTTTCGTAAGCTATTTCCCCATGCATATTATATATAAAGACCGGCATGCCCGGCTGCAGGCCGCTGAGGAGCGCACAGCCCAAGGAGCCGACCGCCCGAAACGGACGGACAGGCCTGTCCGGGGCTTCGGTGGCCGTGTTGCTGCCGTTTTGCGCCTTCAATTGCAAATTGAGGCTTTCCATATAATTCCCGGCGGCCGGAATTTGCACGGGGGCGCTGCATGCCGTTTGGTAACCGCCGGAGGTGGCTTCCACGGTATAGGAGCCTTTTCCCACGACAAAGGTGTATTGCCCCGTATAGCCTGTCATCCGGGTTTGTACGATGCGGCCATCCTCCTTCAGGATAACTATGGCGCCGGCTATGGGTCCCCCGTCGGAGGCCCGACTGACTATCCCGCTGATGAGGCTGCCGGTCGTCTCCGTGGCCGACACCCTTTCCAAGGAGGAAAGGCAGAGCAATGCCAGGCCCAACAGGAGCGGGAAGATTCGTTTTTGACGTATGATAAATTGCATGATAAAAAATGATTTTCAACGTACGAACACCTTTTCCACTTCATTGCCGTTGGCCACTAAGTAGAGGCCTTGCGGCAGATGGAGGTTGCAGGTGTTGGAAAGACCATGGGTGTATGCCTTGTAAACCAAGTGGCCGTACACATTATATATATACAACGGAAATTCGTGTTCCAAGCCGTAAACGGACAAGAGGCCCTTGCCGCCTATGGCAAGGAGGTGCCGTCCGGACTCTGGTCTGGCCGAAGGTCCGGTGGAGGTGTTGTTGCCACCCGACTGGCTAACGCCCGAGAAGGCGAGCAGCATGTCGTACATGGGCTGTTTGATATAGCCGTGCCATTGTCCCCAGATGTCGAACGCGCCGGGCATTGGGATGTCGTTGCAAGTGACGACTAAGTTTTCCAGAGAATAGCCTGCATTGGGCAGCACGCTGATATGGAAGCTGTCGCTTTCGGCCACCGAGTAAATGCCGGCGACCGGTACGGTGGACAAGCCGGCCATTTTCGGTATGTGTATTTTATGGACATCGGCAGGCTCCGGTTTCGGCGCTGGGTTGATGGCACCGGCTTTGTCTAAGGCAAATAGCCGGGTCGCATTGCCGACGGCATTATTGCTGAAGCGGATGTCAGCCACCTGGCTTTGATAGCCCGGCATGGAAACGGTCAGGCTGTAAAGGCCGGGGCCTTGGGTCTCCACGGAATAATAACCTCCTTTGTCGGCTTTCGACTTGCCAAGATAAGAGCCGCTTTCGGCCTGCAGTTGCAAATCGGCCTCAAGGGGCGCATGGGTGTCGGCGTCGATGATTTTCCCAAGGATATGGAAATATTCGAGCGTAAGGTCTTCTATGAAAGAAAGTCCGCCGCTAAAGTTAATGACGCCGCTTTCGTCGTCCATGAAGCCCGTCTTCCCTGCTTCAACGGTGTACTCGCCCGCAAAGGGAGTGACAAATTGGTAATTGCCATCGGCCTGCGTCGTTTGTTCGGTGACCAATTCCCTACCGTTGCGCAGCAACCTGACCTTGGCGCCGCCAACGGGCCGCGCCTTGCTGTCGCTGACGACGCCGCCAATAGAAGGCCTTTCGCTGAGGTAATAGGTTTCCGACAGGTCCTCGCTCCCGAAGAAAGGAGTAACCCGGTTGGCATTATAGCCTTCCATGTTAATGTTCAACAGATAGTAGCCGCCGGTCAAGTGCGAGAAGGTGTAGCAACCCGAAGGATCGGCTTCAACCTGCGGGAGCACCTGCGTATCGCCGCGCATCAATTGGAGTTTGGCGGCCAGGGGGGCATGTGTCGCGTAATCAAGGACACGTATGCGGTAATCACAATAGCGCAGCATGACCAAGCCTTCCCCGCAAAGGTCCGTGTCGTCATCTATGAACGTGCCCTCCGAGGTGGTCGAGGCGTATCCCTCCTTGTTGGCGTTCAGATGGTATTTGCCGTAAGGCACGTCTTGGAAGGCAAACTTGCCGTCCGGGCCGGTATGGGCCGAAGCGGTCGTACGGCCTCCTTCATCAACGAGGTCGACTTCCACGCCCGGCAGGCCGGCGCTGTGTTCAGGGTCATTGCCCAGGATTTTGCCGGTGACTAACGCGCTCAGGGGATATAATTGCAATTTACCTATGTTGAGGTCTTTCCCGTCAGACATCCGGTAAATGTCCGATTCCGCCTCTTGATACCCTTTTTTGCTTATTCTAACGAAATAAAGCCCGTCGGCAACGCCGTTAAAGGAATAGGAGCCGTCGGAAGAAGTACTGGTCTCGTCTACGATTTTCCCGCTTTGCTGGTCTATCAATTGCACCTTGGCACCGGAGAGGTCGGTCTCGGAAGGCCTGCCGCTGATTTGGCCGCTGAAGCAGGCTTTTGCCGCCGGCATGACCGGCACAGCCGAAAGCCCGGCACAAGGAACGGCTTCAAAGGCCCCCGCCCGGGCTGTCGTGATAGAGAGGAAAGCCGTAATGAAGACGGCCTCGCAAATGCGCCGGTGACGCAAGAAGAAGTTTTGACTTACCATTATCTACAAGTTTTTTGCATACCAAATTTAGTTTCGGCAGTTCCTTTTCGGAATCCGCCGCAAAAGTAGCCCAAGCCCATTTCCCGGCGGTGACAAATCGTATAAACTTACAGACTAAAAGATACAAATCGCAAGATTGTATCTTTTGTCAATATGCTTTTCACGCTTCCAAGCCTCGGAAAATCACAATCAGAAGTCTTGCTGCCATTTCCCGGCGTTCGGAAGCCATCTCAAGCGTTCTTGCTGTCATTTCCCAACGCTCGGAAGCCATCTCAAGCGTTCTTGCTGTCATTTCCCGGCGTTCGGAAGCCATCTTAAGCGTTCTTGCTGTCATTTCCCGGCGCTCGGAAGCCATCTCAAGCGTTCTCACTGTCATTCCCCAGTCTTCATAACTCATAATTTGAAGTACCTTTGCCCCCACCAGAGAAGTTTATCGAATTACAAACTCAAATAGAAGAACAAATGGAAAACGAGAGGTATGAATTAAACAAGAACTTGGCTCAGATGCTGAAGGGCGGCGTCATCATGGACGTCACGACCCCC
>JAISGW010000062.1 GCA_031262895.1 Tannerella sp.
GGTGACATAAATTTCATTGTTCGATTTGTTTGTGCGCCGGAGCAACTTATCGGATGTCAGCTCCGCTTGTAGAGACTCCCTGTCGACAGGGGGGATGATTGCTTGCATATATGGTTCTACTTGTTCAGCCCATAGCAGGCATCGCGCATCACGGCGGCCCATTGGCTGGGCGTGCGGCTCTTGTCGAAACACGTCCATGGGACAGGGGCGCCGAAGCGGATGTGGTATGAGGAATGTTTGCTTTTGAAAAGTTCGTCGGCCAGATAAAGCATTTCCAGATTGGCTTTGATGCCGAGACGGCTGCGGAGGTTGGCCAAGCGGTAAAAAAAGTTGGAATTTTTTCCCTCGAAGAAAACGGGAACCACGTCGCGCTTATATTCCACGGCCTTTTGGATGAAGGACTTCTTCCATTCGACATCGGCCACCTTGCCCCGGTGGCGACGCGAACAGAGGCCGGCAGGGAAGGTGAGTACCTGGCAAGCGGAAGCATAGGCAGCCTCGGTCTGCGAAGCCGCAGCACGCGCCTGGCGTCCGTGCTTGTTAACAGGCACGAAGATACTGCGCAGGTTGGGGATGAAAAGCAAAAGGTCGTTCACCGGCACACGCAGGCTCTGCTCCTTGTACAAGCGCCCCAAGACGGAAGCCAGACAAATGCCGTCAAGCCCGCCCAACGGATGATTGGAGGCGAAGATGAAGCGTCCTTCACGGGGGAGCTGCTCCCGACCCGAACATTCCAACGTCAAGCCGAAATAGGCGATAAGAGCATCCATGAAATCCAAGCCGTCTTTGTCGTGATAGCAGCGCAGGATATCATTGATTTCATCTTGGTGGACAATGCGTTTTAGGTAATTCACGAGGAAACGGGGCAGTTTGCGGGCCAGCGCGGGGGCTTTCGTCTCCAATACCCGCCGGATGTCTATCAGCCCTTCCGGGAAACTGCCCGCAGGCTTCGTCGCGTCATTTTCGTTAGCCATTTTCCTTCTCTGGTTTTAAGCCGCAAAGATAGTGGAATTGCCCCTGACAGAAAAGAGCGGGGAGGCTGCTTTGAAAGAGCGGCCTCCCCGGAACTTCTTGCAAGGGTCTGCTATTGTGCCTTCGCTTAGTGGAGATTCCCCACCCGCTTCACGGCGGAATAGCTAATCTTCAAGGCATAAGCCTGACGCAAAGCTTGCTTCACGTCGCTGATGATACCCATCTTCGTATCCTTGTCTGCTTTTATCGACACCGTCATGTACGGTTGGTCTTCTTCTTTCATGCTCGACTTTTCCTGCGCGATATAATCTTGTATACGGGAAACGTCGGCAAACTCATCATTGAGCTGGATACGAGCCTCGGTGCCGAACTTGGCCCGGTATTCGGGCAAAGGTTCACCTATGTAGATGAAGGTGACTAAGGACTTCTTTTCCAGTTTCTGCAACTCCGTAGCTTGAGGTGCCCGGAAGATAATCTTCAGGCTGACCTCGCGCATAGACGAAACCATCATGATGAAGAACAAGAACGTGAACACCAAGTCAGAAAGTGACGACATGCTGGGCTGGGGTACTTCTCTGTTTCTATCTCCTCCAAATCTTCCCATACTATTTTATCTTTGCATAATTTTTAGGCTCTGCCTCGGATATCTTTTGGGGATAAATCTTCTGCACAGCATCCTGTTGGTCTTCCGTCAAATCATCGAACTTCTTCCCGAACTTGGACTCCGAAAGTTGGTCGCGCAACTCATTGTAGGCACGCACCAATTCGTTCTGCACGTCAATGTACTTCTGATACGAAGTGCCACGGTCGTTCTGGAGCGAGATGACATGGTTCTTGGTCACCATCACCTTGCCGAAGTAGGGGACGTCTTCTTCCACCTTCTCGGGCAAGCTGGGGTCATTGTCGGCGTTGACGATAAATTGCTTCACGCGGTCCTTCAACTCACTCAGCTGTATGGGCTGGTAATTGACTGACACCTCGTTGCCGGAATTTATCAGCACGACAAGCATATTGCGCTTTTTCACGTCCACCTTGTCTTGTTTCTGGTCTTTGGGCACCGGAGGCGGAAGCTTCCGGGCGAGGCCCCTGTCGGTATTCATCGAAGAGGTCAATAGGAAGAACAAGAGCATGATGAAGGCGATGTCGGCAGATGAGGTCCCGTTGAGTTCTGGAACTTTTTTCTTCTTTGCCATGGTTTGCCCTCCTTTATGATTTGCGGAAGGCGCCTCTTGCGACGCCCCAAATAATGGCCAAAATGGTCAGGGCGAACATGGCATATATGGAATAAATCATCATGTCGGCCACCTTCAGCCAACCCGAGGTGTTATAGGCTACGGTTGCATCCTTGTTCAACTCCGGCATGGGCGTGCCATCGCCGATAGCGTAGGTGATGATAAGAAGGGCGGCAAAAGCCACCAGCACCAGCAATCCTCCGAGGGCCTTTTTAGGATGCGCCCGGAAAGAGTTGGCAAATTGCACGATGACAAAGATGAGTGCCACCGCCACCGTGACGCCGAACATGATATACATCCAGTACAGCAACAGGTCCGTCTGTTTGGGGTAGAGCATCTTCCCATTCAGCGGGGGATTGGTGCCCCCGAAAAGGAAGACGACCAGGACGACGACCAGGATGGCTGCCATCACTAAGAGGGTCGTGCTGGATATTTTACGTATTTTGGTTACTGCCATTTTAGGACGTTTTATTTGTTGTTGTATTTATATGTATACTTCAACACAATGTCAATCAATGAGATGGAAGCATCTTCCATTTGGTTGAGGATGGTTTCCAACTTCGAGAGCAGGTAGTTGTAGAAGACCTGGAGAATCAGGGCGACAATCAAACCGCCGACGGTCGTAATCAAGGCCACCTTCATACCACCGGCAACGACGGTCGGGCTGATGTCGCCTGCACGTTCGATGTCATCGAAGGCCATCACCATGCCGACCACGGTTCCGAGGAATCCGACCGAAGGAGCCAAGGCGATGAACAGGCCAATCCAAGAGAAGTTCTTCTCCAGAAGGCCGCTTTGCACGCCGCCGTAAGAAACGACCGCCTTTTCCACAATGTCGACACCCTGGTCGATACGCATCAAACCTTGATAAACGATGGAAGCAATGGGGCCGCGCGTGTCGCGTGCAACAGCCTTAGCACCTTCCACGTCACCTTTATCCAAGGCGTCTTCCACTTTTTTGAGGAGTTTGTGCGTGTCCACTTCCGCAAGGCTCAGGTAGATGACGCGCTCCAAGCAGAATGCCAAGCCGAGGATCAGCAAGATGGCGATGACGGTCATGAACTGTACGCCGCCTTCGATGAACTTGATTTTCAAGGCTTGGTGGAAACCACTGCCTTCTGCCGCGGGAGCTGCAGAAGCAGCGGCCTGGGCGAAGGCCATTGTAGAAGTTCCAAGGGCGCAAATGCCCAAGAATGCTTTAGCAAATAACTTTTTCATTGTGTGTCTGAATTTTTAAGATTAATAATTCTCTATTTTTTAATTTGTTAGTAATCATTTGTTACAAGTTTTCTTTTTTCTGCGGAGAAAGCGGGATTCGAACCCGCGATGCGCTTTAGACGCATACACGCTTTCCAGGCGTGCCTCTTCAACCACTCGAGCATCTCTCCATAGTTAGCCTCTCTCAAAGCGGGCGCAAATTACGAAAAAATCAGGTGTCGCGCTTTTTTGAGCGCACAAATCTAAAGTTTTTGGTTCACATAAGCGCAAATTTTAGGAAAGAAATTCTCTGCCCGCCCGCAAATTAAACAAATCTGCGGCATTGGTTGACGTCTTTTTGTCGACAACTTCTTCAGGCAGGCCGAAAAGGGCGGCCAGCTTCCCGGCGGTTTCCGCCATGTAGGCGGGTTGGTTACGTTGCCCGCGGTAAGGCACCGGGGGCAGGTAGGGGGCATCGGTTTCAAGTAAAAGGCGCTCTAAACCGGCACGGAGCAGCAGCGGCGGCAATTTGGAATTTTTGTATGTCGAACTGCCTCCCACACCAAGGTAAAAGCCGTCCATGGCCAGCGCCTGACCGAGTTCGGCCTCCGTGCCCTGGAAGCAATGGAAAACGCCGCGGAGCCGTTCCGCTCCTTCTACCTGGCGGAAGCTGTCGAAGAGTTCGGCGAAAGCGTCACGGCAGTGTATGGAGACGGGCAGGCCCAACTGCAGGCTCCAGCGCAACTGCGTTTCAAAGGCGTCCTTCTGCTCGCGCAAATAGCTGCCACCCCAATGCAGGTCAAGCCCTATCTCGCCTACGGCACAATAGCCACCACGGGCAAGGAGCTGTTCGGTGAGGGCAAGCTGTTGCTTGTAATCCCCGTCCACGCTGGTAGGATGCAGCCCCATCATGGGGAGGGTGAAGTCCGGATAAAGGGCGCAGGTTTCAGCCAGTCGTCCGGCTGTCGAAGGGTCAATGTTGGGAAGCAAGAGCAAGCTCAGTCCGGCTGCTTTGGCGGCGGCCACACAGGCATCACGGTCGGCGTCGAATTCCTCAAGGAAGATATGGCAATGCGTGTCTATCATGGGCTATTTCTGACGATGAAGCAGGCGGGCGGCCAAGTCTTGCAGGGGACGGAGGCGATCCGGAGGAAGGGAACAGGCGGACAATTCCGCCAGCGCCTCGGCATGATAAGCACAGATGCGTTGTTCGGCAACCTGTGGCAGGCCTACCGTTTCATACACGCGGTGGAAAGCGGCAATTTTCTCGGCCGGGTCGAAGGCGGTGCGCGTAAGCCAATCCTGCAAGAGGCGGCGTTCGGCGGGAGCGGCCTGGGCCAAGGCATAAATCAAGGGGAAAGTCTTCTTGTTGCTGAGGATATCACCGCCTATGGGTTTACCGAAGGTGGCCTCGTCGCCATAGACGTCGAGGAGGTCGTCCTGCAACTGGAAAGCCAGACCGAGATCCAGGCCAAAGCGGTACAGACAGCTTGCCTCGGCCTCGGGAGCCGAGGCTGCCAAGGCGCCGGCCTTCAGGCTGCAGGCCAGGAGGACAGCCGTCTTCAGGCGTATCATTTCTAAGTATTCCGCTTCGCTCACAGCGGGACGACCCTCGTATTCCATGTCAAACATCTGACCCTCACAGATTTCCAAAGCCGTGGCGGTGAACAAGTCAAACAGGCCTTTCAAACTTTCCGAAGGGCCGTCGGCCAAAAGGCGGTAGGCGGTGATAAGCATGGCATCGCCCGAAAGGATGGCCGTGTTGGGGTTCCATTTTTTGTGCACGGTAGGACGGTTTCGCCTTTTGTCGGCTTTGTCCATCAAGTCGTCGTGCAAGAGGGTAAAATTGTGGAAGACTTCCATGCAGAGAGCGACGGGCAGGACTTCTGCCAAGGGGGCGCCGTAAAGGTCGGCGGCCATCAGGGTGAGTACCGGCCGCAAACGTTTGCCACCGGCGGAAAGGGTGTAGGCGATAGGAGTGTACAAACTTTCGGGCGGGGTTTCGAAATGCAGACCGTCCAAGCCCTTTTCCACTTCCCGGAGCAACTCTTGATATGAATGCATGATGAGGGCAGGTTTTAAGAAGGGAAAAGGCTGCACTCAGGCAGCCTTTTCCCTATTTTATTAATGGAAAACTCCAAAGCTTATTGCAGCTTGAAGGTCACGGGCACAGTGTATCTTACACGCACGGGCTTCCCACGTTGCATGCCGGGTTTGAACTTGGGCAGCATCTTGACCACGCGGACGGCTTCCTTGTCAAGGGAAGGATCCACACCGCGCATCACGGAAACATCAACCACGGAGCCGTCACGGTTAACTGTGAACTGGACGGTCACGCGGCCTTGGATGCCGTTCTCCTGTGCGATGACCGGATATTTGAGATGATTAAATATCCACTTCAGCAAACCCTCATTGCCGCCGTCGGGAAATTCAGGCATCTGTTCAACCACGGTGAAGATGGGCTGCTTGTCCTCTTCCTCTTCTTCGGAGGAGGAGGCTGCCGGTGCCACGTAGGTGGCCACCTGCGCCGTGCGCGAGTTATCTTCCGAAGTAGCCAAATCCACATCGGCTATCTTCACGTTGTCTTCCACGACGTTCAACACATCGGTGACTACGGGTGCGGCAGGCGGCGGCGGGGGAGGCGGCGTGTCTTCCGGACGGGTGATTTCAATTTCTTCCTCAGCCTTGACGTCGGCCACGCCCTGTATGCTGGCCTTCTCGACCCCCGTATTGGCCCATTCAAAGCCGACGAACAAGACGGCCAAACCTACTACCAGTCCCATCAGGAAACTGGAGACTTTCGTCCTTTCCAAGTTGGCTTTCTCTGTTTTCTTGACTTCCATATTTTCTTATCTCCGTTTTTAAAGGTGTTTCTCTGCGCAAAAATACAACTTATTTTAATTCCAAGCTCTTTAAGGCAAAAAACTTTCTTCTTTTTTGCGCCGGGGAGACATATAGGTGAATAAAGCCGGAAGGGCTACGGGATTCCTGTACAATAATGAGGCGGATTCCGCGTTTCAAACAATATGTATTTATGAACATAGCTATGATTATGATAATGAAAAGAAGGACAAGTCTGGTGCGCCGACTGCGGGCTTCCGCCTTGGCAGGAGCGGCCTTGTTGCTGGCCGCCTGCACGGAAAAGGCGCCCCTGACGGCCGAATGGGTCAGCACCACGGAAGAAGCCCCCTGGCAGGCACAAGCTCCCGTCAAGGCGACGAAGGGCCAAGTGGAGAGCGACTTAAAGATCATCGTCGACACCACGGCCACCGAACAAAGCGTGGAAGGCTTCGGCAGCTGTTTCAACGAACTGGGCTGGCTTTCGCTCATGCTCTTGGAAGACAGCGACCGACAAGCCGTGATGAGCGAGCTTTTCAGTCCCGGCAAAGGCGCCGACTTCAACCTCTGCCGCCTGCCCATCGGAGCCAACGACTTCGCCCGCAACTGGTATTCCTTCGACGAAACGCCGGGCGATTTTGCCATGAAGGATTTCTCTATTGCACGCGACAAGGAGATGCTTATCCCCTTTATACATAACGCACAAAAATATCGCCCAGACCTGAAGCTCTGGGCCAGCCCCTGGTCACCGCCCGTATGGATGAAGCATAACAAGCATTACGCCTCGGTACCCCTGCACAAGGGACGTTTCGACAACGGCATGAAAAAGGGACAGGAAGGCCACGAAGGCAGCGACATGTTCATCCGTCAGAAACCTTACTTGGAGGCTTACGCCCTTTATTTCTCCAAATTCATCCAAGCCTATCGCAACGAGGGCATCCGCATCTCCGCCGTCATGCCCCAGAACGAGTTCAACTCGGCACAGCCCTTCCCCAGTTGCTGCTGGACGGCCGCCGGTCTGGCCGACTTCATCGGCCATTATCTGGGGCCGGCCATGAAGAAAGAAGGGGTGCAACTCATGTTCGGCACCATGGAACGCCCGAACGAGGCGCTGGTCGACACCATCCTGACCGACCCCGAAGCCGGGAAATACATCCACACCGTAGGCTTCCAGTGGGCGGGCAAGGAGGCCTTGCCCGGCATACACAAGCGTTACCCCAGCCTGCATCTCTGGCAAACCGAACAGGAATGCGGAGACGGCCGCAACAGTTGGGAAGAAGCGGTTCAGGCCTGGAACCTGATGAAGGAATATTTCGACAGCGGCGTTTCCGCCTATATGTATTGGAATACTTCCCTGTTGGAGGGCGGCACCAGCACCTGGGGCTGGAGTCAGAACTCCTTAGTTGTGGTAAGGCAGGAAGGCAATAGTGCCCACTTCACCTATTCCTATACGCCGGAATACTACGTGATGAAACACCTGAGCCATTACGTCCGGCCCGGCGCACGCAAACTGCGCCTCGGCGGTGACTTCGAAGACGCATTGGCCTTCCGTAACCCCGACGGCAGCTTAGTCATAGCCATGCGCAACAGCGACGCGCTGGTGCTCCATCTGTCCCTGCAGATAGGGAAGGAGACCTTCCTATTGCCGTTGCCCGCCTATTCGTTAAGCACGGTTCTGGTACCTTAGGCCGGATGCGTGCCGCCCGAAAATGCTGGAGCCGCTGGATAGGAGGAGCCTTCCTCGCCTGCATCCTGGCCGCCTGTTCCATGGAAGGGGAATACAGCGAAGCGCCAAGGGCCAACTTCGAGGCCCTCTGGCGCATCCTCGACGAGAATTACTGCTTCTTCGACTACAAGGGCGTGGACTGGCAAGCCGTGCACGACAGCTTCGCCCTGCGCCTCAATGACAACATGGACAACTGGGCACTCTTCCACCTCATGGACAGCATGCTCGATCAGCTACGCGACGGACACATCAGCCTTATCGCCGACTTCGCATCCGACGCTTACGACGGCTGGTACGCCGACTACCCGGCGAACTTCGACCTCAACCTCGTCAGGGAATACTACGCCCGGGGCGAACAGGCCGGCGACGACGGCGAGGTGCACTACGCCCCCCTCGATTCTGGACGGGTGGGATACATTTATTATGGCAGCTTCACGGAAAACATCCTCGAAAGCGAACTGGACAGCATCTTCCATGCTTTCCGAAACTGTCGGGGGTTGATTATCGACGTGCGCAACAACGGCGGAGGAGACCTGACA
>JAISGW010000099.1 GCA_031262895.1 Tannerella sp.
GGAGGGTGAGGCGCAGCTTGTGCTGGGTGTCCGAATAGTAGTCGGGGACGAAGGGCGAGTAGGGGAGCAGGAGCTGCGTGTACGACTGCACGGGATAAATCTGCGCGCGGGCGGCCTCAGCTCCCGCCATCAGCAGCAGGAGGAAGCAAGCGCGAATGATTTTATGCCATATAGCCTTCATCTCTTTCTAAAAATTATAACTGTATCCGGCGGTCAGGATGGAAGTGTCCATCGCTGGCTGGCTTAGGGCCGAGCGCCATTGATAATTGTACGCAAGGGTAAAGTTGTGTCTTTGCTTCAGGCAGTAAGTGCCGTTGAGACGGAAGAGGAACACCTCGCTCTGCTTCAGCCCTTCCTTTTCTCCTATATTATAGGAAAGGGAACTGTTCAGCAGAATTTTCTTATGCAGCAGGCGGGCGCTTGCCCCCAGCGTGGGGCCGAGGGTCAGGGTACTTGCATTCAATATCCGGCTGTCGCTCAAGTTGAAGGCTCCATTCAGTTTCAGGCCGGTTTTCAGGAAGGAAAGGGAGTAGGCCGCCACGGCATTGAGCATTTCCGTGACACTGCCGGGCTGGTAAACGCCGCCCTGCTTGTTAGAGGCGTCCTGATAGGAGAGATTGAGGTTCAAGTCTTGCGACTGTGCCTCGGTCTTTTGCAGGACATAGCTCAGGCTCAGGTTGGCCGACTGGCTCAGTTGCGCGAAATCCAGGGTGTCTAAGCGGTCAAGGGGGTTCTGCTGGTTGATATAGTCGAAATTGGAACGGAGGTTGCTGTATGACTGGAAGTCGGAATAGGAGAGGTTGACGTTCAGTCGTTCGTTCGGGGCGAAGGAGATGTTGGCCGAGCCGACCACCCGCGAGGATGCGCTGGCTTTCGTGTGTGCCAGGTCGTCATGCTCGTAGCCGAGGCTGAGGTCGAACTTGAGCTTGTCTTGCCAGAGCGACTGGCTACCGTTGGCCGTGATGTTCTCCAGGTCGTTCGTGAAGTAATAGGCGCCGAGGCTGCGGTAGCCGGGGTCTACGCGTTCATAGCCGAGGCCGAAGCGGTTGTGCTCTCCCACGTAATTGATTTGTGCCTTGATGGCTTTGTAGAAGGTCTTCGTGTGGGCGGCGTCTCGCAGGTCGGTGGTGAGCCAACTGAACCCGTATTCGCCGCTGATTTCGATGAACTTCAGGGGGCGGAGCGTCAGGGCGACGCTGCCGGCGAGGTTATCCATGGGCGTGACGCCCAGACTGTCGGGCTGGACGGCCAGCGAAGCGGGACTGTCTTTGGCCTTCAAGAGGTTGACGGAAATTTCATAGCTGTCGGCTTTCCTCCCGAGTTTGAGGCCGTAGCCCATGCGCTTATAGGTAGGCATGATGGAGGGCAGGGAGTCGTTATAGGCCACGGCCTTTTGCAATCGCCCGTACATGGCGTCGAACTCCCAGGTGCCGGGTTTCATCTCCAGTCCGACGCCCGTAAACAGATGGCCGTTCAGGGAATAAGGCGAGAAGTCCATGGAGACGTCGCCTATATGGGCGGTCATCCATTTATAGGAAGGATGGAGGCTCAGGCGGTTGGGAATGGAAGGCAGCTTGTAGCTGGTTCCCGAATTGGTCAGGTTGAGGGTGAACGGCAGGTCTATCAGTCCGTAAAGGTTCAGGTCCACCGTGCCGTTCAGGTAGTAGACGAAAGGTTCCCGTCCTTGTTCGCCGTTCCCGCTCGTATAAGTCGTGTTGGCCGAGAGACCACCCGAGAGCTTCAGGGGCTTGCCTTTGCCGAAGGTGTTCTTCAAGTCATCTATCCGGAAGGATTGCGACCAGGCCGCCGTAGAAAGCAGCAGGAAGATAAGGGTGAGTTGTGTGATTTCCTTAGTCATTCTTCTGCACTTTTATGTCGACGAGGATATAAGAGCCTTTTGTCCCGTCGGAGACCATTGCTTTGACCAAGATGGCGCCCTTTCGTCCGTCGGCCGTTTCAAACAGCACGACCCGCGGGAGCAGGTCCCCCGAAAAAAAGGCATCCGTCTCCACCCGTTGCGGAATGTTGATGTTGCGCAGCAGGGCATCCGTCTGCATGGCGTTGAATTGCGCGGGCGTCAGCCGCAGGCCGCTGTCTTCTATCTTGTTGACGAAGTAGGTGGGCCGGGCCGAGGGTAGTTCCGGAAGAGGCGTCTCCGAGAGGGCGCTCGGCGACACGAACATGTTGTGCGTGAAGCTGTCGTTGAAGCCTAAGTAGACGATGTCGATTTGGCTGCCGAGGCTGTCGGGTACCTCGTTTATTTTGAATGCCCGGCGCAGGCGGGTAGAATAGCAGACGGGCAGGCTGTCGGAAGCCGTGTTGATGCCTAAGCGGATGTTATGGTGCGTGCGCAGGTTGCTGTTCGCCTTGACGCTGATGCTCTGCGAGACGCGCAGCGAATCCTTCCCGTTGGAGACTTCCAGCCATACTTCGTAAGTCCCCGCTTGTGGGAAGTAGGCGGAAGCATCCGTCTGGTCGGGCCTGCTAATCGTGGCCCCTTCGCAACTCCATCGGAGGCTTTCCACACCTTGCAGCTTCACGTCGAAAGTAGCCCGTAGGGGCGCTTCCATGTCGTCCTCGTCTTCGAAGGAGGGGACGATACGGAAGGAGGCAGCTAAAGATTCGCGCACGCTGACCGTTTGCTTCGCGCTGAAGGAGGCGCTGCCGTTGCTGACGCTTAGGGTGATTTCGTAAGTCCCTGCTTCCTTATATTCGACGGGTGGAGGCGTGGCGCCGGTATAGGCGGAGGGCGTACCGCCGGGGAACTGCCATTGATAGGAGGTGCCGCCGGAAGAATGGTTGCTTATCAGGAAGGTGGCTGGTGCGTAATTATTAATGTAGGGTGTCAGGTCGAAAGCGGCGACGACCGCGCTGTCTACCCGTACCGTATAAGTCTTTTCGGCTTTGTTGCCCGCGTTCCAGGCTTCGAGGGTGACGGCATGTTCGCCCGGGGCGGCGAAGGTGACGCTGCCGGGAGCGCGTTCGTCGGAGGAAGCCGGGCTGCCGCCTTCAAAGGTCCAGTGGTAGCTGTCGGCATTCTTCGTGTTGTCTTCGATGCCGACGGTCAAGGGCGCCGTATGGTTGTCGCCTGCGATGTGCAGGTTTACGTCGATGACAACCGGAATATCCTGTTCTTCGTGGCAGGAGTAAAGCAGCGGTAAGAAAAGCCAGATGTAGTGTTTTAGGTGCAATTCAATCTTGTTTTTCAAACATGGTAATGGGCCTTGTTCTTCTTGTTCGCCGCAAATATATGAACATCTTTTTATATATGGATAAAAAAATATAGATTACAGTGTTAATATAGATAGTGGAACCTGAATGGGTGCAGACGAAAAAGGCCGCCGTGCAAAGCACAGCGGCCTTTTAATGGGTGCCGAGGGCATTTTCCTTTATTTCTCTATGGCAGCTATGCCGGGCAGAACTTTACCTTCGATAGCTTCCAAAAGGGCGCCGCCGCCGGTGGAGACGTAGGACACCTGGTTGGCCAAGCCGAACTTGTTGATGCAAGCAACCGAATCGCCGCCGCCAATCAAGGAGTAAGCGCCTTCCTTTGTTGCTTCGGCTATAGCTTCGGCCACCGAGCGCGAGCCGTGCGTGAAGTTTTCGAACTCAAAAACGCCCGTCGGCCCGTTCCAAAGGATGGTCTTTGAATTTTTGATGACCTCGGCATAGAGCTTTTCCGTTTCGGGGCCAATGTCCAGACCTTCCCAATCGTCGGGGATGACGTCGACCTTGCAAAACTTCGTGTGGGCATCGTTCGAGAAGGAGTCGGCTATTTTCGCGTCGACGGCCAAGACAAGTTTCACGCCTTTTTCTTTGGCCTTCTTCATCAGTTCGAGTGCCAAATCCAGCTTATCGTCCTCGCAAAGCGACTTGCCGATATTTCCGCCCTGAGCCTTGGTGAAGGTGTACGTCATGCCGCCGGTGATAATCAGGTTATCTACTTTAGTGAGCAGGTTTTCAATGACGTCGATTTTGGTGGACACCTTAGAGCCGCCCATGATAGCGGTGAAGGGGCGCTGGTAATCGTTCATGATTTTCTGTACGGCCTTGACTTCCTTTTCCATCAGGTAGCCGAACATCTTGTCGTTGGGAAAGTAGTCAGCGATCAGTGCGGTGGAAGCGTGTGCGCGGTGGGCGGTGCCGAAGGCGTCGTTCACATAGCAGTCGGCCAGGGCGGCCAGTTTCTTTGTGAACTCCTTCTGGCTGGCCTTGACCGCTTTCTTTGCAGCGGCCTTTTCCTCTTCGGAAGCGTCGTCGGCCAGGCCACGCGGTTTGCCTTCTTCCTCGGCATAGAAGCGGAGGTTTTCCAGCAGGAGGGCTTCACCCGGTTTCAAAGCCTTGGCTTTGGCGGCGGCATCGGCAGAGATGCAGTCGTTGGCAAACTGGACTTTCACGCCCAGCAAGTCGGAGACGTGGGGCAGGATGTGTTTCAAGGAGTATTTGTCGGTCACGCCTTTGGGTCGTCCCAGATGGGAGCCGATGATGAGGCTGCCGCCGTCGGCCAGGATTTTCTTTAATGTAGGAAGGGCGGCACGGATGCGGGTGTCGTCGGTGATGTGGAAGTTTTCGTCGAGGGGAACGTTGAAGTCTACCCGCACGAAGGCCTTTTTGCCTTTGAAATTGTACTTCTCAATTGTTTGCATACGTCTATCTCTTAAAATGTTGTTTCTCTGTTCTTGGCTGCCATTAAGGCCTGCAAACTTACGAAGAAATCTTGTAAGTATTCAAAAAGCCTTACAGCAGCAGCGAGCTGTCGCCATAGCTGAGGAAGCGAAAGTCATGTGCCAGGGCGTAATCGTAAATGCGGCGCCAATCGCCGTCGACAAAGGCGGAGATGAGCAGGAGCAGGGTGGAATGCGGCTGGTGGAAGTTCGTGATAAGGCCGTTTACCAATTTGAACCGGTAACCGGGGGCTATCAGTATCTGAGTGGCGGTTATCAGCTTGTCCTGCCCGCGACGGTCTAAGTAATCCAGTATGTTCTTTAGAGCCGCATCCACGGAGAGAAGGTTATGCGTTTCCTCGTAAGGGAACCATTGGCCGACTATCAGTTCTTCGGGCGAGGCTTCGGGCTGTCCGCCAAGAATCGCACCTATATAATACAAGCTTTCCAGCGTACGCACGGACGTGGTGCCGACGGCGACGATATGTTTTTGCTTGCTGCGGATATGTTCTATGATGGAACGGTTCACGGAAATGAATTCGGTGTGCATCTCATGGCCTTCCAATGTCTCGCTTTGCACGGGTTTGAAGGTGCCGGCGCCGACGTGCAGGGTCAGTTCTTTGCGCAGGAAGCCCCGTTTGTCGAGTTCGTCCAGCACTTCAGGCGTGAAGTGCAGGCCGGCCGTGGGTGCTGCCACGGAACCCTTGATGCGCGAGTAGACCGTTTGGTAGGTTTCCAGGTCAGAGGCCTGGGTCTCGCGGTGCAGGTAAGGAGGTATGGGTAGTATGCCGGCCTGTTCAAGCAGGTCGGCAAAGCAGCAGTCGGGCGCGTTCCAACTGAAGGCGATACGGTGCACGTCGCCCTTATCGGCCAGGCGTTCGGCACAGAGTGTCACCTTGCGGCCCTTCACCTCGACCTCCTTTTCCAGCAAGCCGCCTTTCCATTTCCTCAGATTGCCGACCATGCAACTCCATACGCAGCGGCTCGTGGTTTGGAACACGAGGGCGTAGTCGCGGGGTTCCAAGGGTTCGAGGCAGAATATTTCGATGCGGGCGCCCGTCTCCTTTTGGAAAAGCAGGCGTGCCCGGATGACGCGGGTGTTGTTGAACACCAGCAGGGAGCCTTCGGGCAGGTAATCGGGCAGGTTGTGGAAGACGGATTCGCCGATTTCTCCCCCACCTTTGCCGTCGCGGCGGTAGAGCAGGAGTTTGGAGGCGTCGCGCCTTGCCAAAGGGAACTTGGCTATTCTTTCTTCGGGTAACGGATAATCGAAATCGCTTATATGGATGTCTTGGGTTTTATTTGATGACATATTTACATTGATTAGACGGGCGGCAAAATTACGGAACTTTGCGGGTAATCCAAGTTAAACGGCTTTGTTGCCGCTACTTTCCTTTATCTTTGCAGCCGCAACGGAATAGAATATGAACGCGAAATGATACAAAGCTTGGAAGCTTTCATAGGAAACGATGTGGCTTGGGCGGCCATGGTTTTGTCGCTCATCTCGGCCATCGGCCTGCTCTTGGGCCATATTCGTATATTCGGCATCTCTTTGGGCATTACCTTCGTCTTTTTCGCCGGTATCATGGCCGGCCACTTCGGCATCCACATTAATGCGGGCATGTTGTTGTTCGCCCAAAACTTCGGCCTCATCCTCTTCGTCTATGCCTTGGGCTTGCAGGTAGGCCCCGGCTTTTTCTCTTCCCTGAAGAAGGGCGGTTTAGGTTTGAACTTGATGGGCATTGCCGTCATCGTGTTCGGCCTGCTTCTGGTGCTCGGCCTTCACGGGCTGTTCGGCATGGGATTGCCCACTTTGATGGGCCTGCTTTCCGGCGCCGTGACCAACACGCCCATGCTGGGTGCGGCGCAACAAGCCCTGCTCCAGCTGCAGCCCGACAACGCCCAAGGCGCCGCCGACATGGCTTTGGCCTGTGCCGTGGGCTATCCTTTCGGCGTGGTAGGCCTCATTGTCGCCATCGCCATCCTGCATAAGTTCTGCTGTAAGCCCGGCAAAGAGGCCGTTGAGGCCAACCGTCCGAAGCCCGACGTCACCGAGTTTCAGGTGCTCAATCCGGTCATTTTCGGCAAGAGCGTCAAAGAAGCGGTACGCCTTTCCGGCCTGCATTTCGTCATTTCGCGGCTTTGGCATGAGGGACAGGTCAGCTTGCCCGGTTCCGGCACCATCCTTTGCGAGGGCGACCATCTGCTGGTGGTCTCGCCCCACGAAGACGTGGAAAAGATACAGCTCCTGTTCGGCGGCAAGGAGGATGTGGACTGGAACAAGGAGGGCATTGACTGGGACGCCATTGATAAGCGGCTCATTTCCCGCCGCATCGTCGTCACGCACGGGCGGGTGAACGGCGTGCGCCTCGGCTCCCTGCGTCTTCGCAACCTTTACGGCATCAACATTACCCGCGTGAACAGAGCGGGCATAGACCTTTTGGCTTCTCCCCGCCTGCGCCTGCAGATAGGGGACCGGCTGACCATCGTGGGCGAGACGGACTCCGTCAAGGCCGTGGGCAAAATCCTCGGTGACGAGGTGAAGCAGCTCACTATCCCCCATCTCTTTGCCGTGTTCCTCGGCATCTTCCTCGGCGTTTTCCTTGGTAGCCTGCCCATTTACATTCCCGGCATGGCCACGCCCGTGAAGTTCGGCATAGCCGGCGGCCCGATTATCGTCGGCATCTTAGTTGGTGCTTTCGGTCCCCGCTTCCACATGATGACCTATACCACACAAAGCGCCAGCCTGATGGTCAGGCAATTGGGTATTGTACTCTATTTGGCCGGACTGGGCCTCTCGTCGGGGGCACATTTCTTCGAGACGGTCTTCTGCGCCGAGGGCTTAGTCTGGATAGGCATAGCTATCTTATTTACCATTGTCCCGGTTTTGCTGGTCGGCTTCTGGGTGGCTTTGCGCAAGAAGGCCGATTACGCCGCCAACGTGGGCATGCTCTGCGGGGCGATGGCCAATCCCATGGCGCTCACTTACGCCAACTCGACAGCAGGCGGTGACGAGCCGGCCGTGGCTTATGCGACGGTTTACCCCTTGTCCATGTTCCTTCGCGTCATCACCGCCCAGCTTCTCATCCTGCTCTGCGTTTGAGGCACCCCTTACAAAGTGATGCCCATGCGCTGCATCAGGAAGGTGGCGTTCATGTTGCGTGCGACGCCTTCCTGCAGTTTGTAGTTGAAGCTGAGCCGTTCGCCTTGGATGTCGGCTTCAAAGCAATAATTTTTGATTTTTCCGGGAAATTCTTCTTCCAACGCCCCGAGAGCGAGGTCGTGCGTGGCGATGATGCCGCAGGTGCCCAAGCGGGTAAGCTGCTTCATCAGGGCGATGGATCCTTTTTGCTTGTCCACGGAATTGGTGCCCTTGAGTATCTCGTCAAGGATGATAAGCAGCTTGTCACCCTGTTCGAGGCGGTCGATAATGCTTTTCAAGCGTTTAAGTTCGGCAAAGAAATAAGACTCGCTCCCGGCGAGGGAATCGGAAGTGCGGAGGCTGGTCATCAGCCGAGCCGGGTAGAAGCTCAGCGACTCGGCGCAAACGGGCGCCCCTATGGCGGCTAAGAGGAAATTCACCCCTACAGTGCGCAGGTAAGTGCTTTTCCCGGCCATGTTCGCCCCCGTGACAATCAGGAAGCCCGTATCTCCGTGCGGAGGGCATTGCACGTCGTTCTTTACGCAGAGGTCGCGGCGGAGCAGCGGATGCCCCAGCGCCTTGCCCGATAATTGGAAATAAGCATCGGCCACCCGCGGATAGACGTAATCCGGATGGTTGAAGGCGAATCCGCCCAGCGAGGCCAGTGCATCGAAGCGCCCTAAAGCTTCGAACCATCCGGGAATCA
>JAISGW010000114.1 GCA_031262895.1 Tannerella sp.
TTCCTTCCGTCAGCCATTTGGACTGGTCTTGTAGAAATTTCTCCTGACTGAAAGTCCAACCGCCGCCAATCGTGTAGAAGCTGCCATAACGGTTGTTGGAACCAAAGCGGGAAGAACCGTCCATACGATAGGAAGCCTGCGCCATGTACTTATTGTCGTAGGTATAGTTGACATTAGCGAAATAGCTTTGTATGGCCCATTCGTTAATCGTACCCTTCATGGAGTAAGGCGTAGTTACCACGTCGAAGACCTGGCCGCCCGAAGGAATGCCGCGGCCGGCGACGTCAGCGTCTTGGCTCCGATAATCGCTGTACTCATAACCGAGAAAAGCTCCTATGGTATGCTTTTCGTTAAAAGTTTTATTGAAGCGAAGCAACTGGTTGCTGTAACGGGTTCGATAATCGATGTTTTCGTTTTCGATGGAACCGTTATAGGCTTCCGCGCCGATAGCAGTAGGGTCGGTGTACACCTCTTCCAAATATTTACGGAAGCTGATGCTGTTGTTCGACTCGAAGGTCAACCAATCGTTAAAGCGATAGTCAAAGCCCAGGTTGGCCGTTACACCGAGTGTCTTTTCACGCGTCCAGTCTTTGTTGAGGTCATGGTAGAAGTTGCTCGCGTCGCGTCCGAACCAATTGCTCTCCTTACCGGTGCGGACCGTGCCGTCTTCGTTGTAAGGATAATCCCAAGGCAGGTAGGTGTACGAGGAATACAGGTCGGCCTCCTGATTGAAGGTGTGGGAATAGGAACCGGAAATTTTCGTTTTGATGGTCAGGTGGTCGTTGACGATATAGTCGTTGTTGGACCTCAGACTATAGCGGGAAAAGTCATAGCCCTTAATTGTCCCTTCTTCGTCATAATAATCGGCCATAAGGAAGGAACGGTATTTCTTGGCTGCGCCGCTGGTATAAGATATTGTATAATCCTGTGAGGGTGCCGTTTGGGTGGCCATCTTGAGCCAGTTGGTGTTGTGCTTCAAAAGGCTTTCGTTGAACCAGGTGCCTATGCCGGAAGTGGCCAGACCCTGCATGGAAGCCGTGTAATCGTATAACTGCTGCGAGTCCATCATCTTCAGGCGGCCGAAGGTCTGGTTGGCAATGCCGGCCTTTACGGAAACCTGCAGGCTGCTGTGGTTGGTGTTGCCCGTCTTGGTAGTGACGAGGATGACGCCGTTGGTGGCGCGCGAGCCGTAGAGCGCCGTGGCAGCCGCGTCTTTCAGCACGGTGATGCTGGCGATTTCGTTCGGGTTAAGCGAGGCGCCCGTACCTGCAACTACGCCGTCAATGACCCAGAGCGGGTCAAGCGAGGAGCCTATGGAACTGATGCCGCGGATTCGTATCTTCGCCGCCTGGCCCGGCTGGCCGGAGGTGCTCAATACCTGTACGCCGGCTACCTTGCCTTGAAGCATGTTGTTGACGTTGGACGCGGTGACCGTGTTCAAGGCGTCGGCGTTGACGGTGGCGATAGAGCCGGTCACAGAACTTTTCTTTTGCGTACCATAAGCTACGACGACGACCTCGTTCAGGTTCTCCGCGTCTTCCGACAAGCGGACCACTTTGGCCGCCGAAGCCGGTACTTCCAAATTTTTGTATCCGATGAAGGATACCACCAAGGTCGCATGGGAAGAAGCCTCCAGGGTGAACTTGCCGTTCACGTCGGTGCTGGTCCCGTTTTGCGTTCCTTTCACGACTACATTGGCTCCGGCAATAGGCTCGCCACTTTTGGCGTCCACGACTTTGCCTGTTACCGTACCTGCTTGCCGTTGCGTCACCGGCGCTTCCTCACGGCTCGGGCCGTCCGCCCAAACCCTTTGCGGGACGACAGACAAGAAAATGCCTGTCGCTAAAACGATGGCTACCGTACAAGCATCTTTTCTCAGATTGAAATGAATCATAAAGATTTGTTTGGTTAAAAATTACGTAATATTCTCCATTGGTTTAGATGCTCGCCTGAAGCCATTGTTCCTACTGGAGTTGTAGCATACCAGCTCTGGAGTTGTAGAATGGGATCGGGTCAAGTCTCTTCTCCGCTGCAAATATAGAGACGAAATATAAATGCGCCGGTAAAATCAGTGGCCTTTATTTCATAAAATCAGACTAAAAAATAGCCAAAACACGGAAGCGAAAAAGGATAGCATGAGATAGGTAAAGTCTCAGGCGAGGGTGATGTCGGGGTCCAGATAAACGTCCTGCACAGCATTCAGCAGTTCTACACCCTCTTTCATGGGCTTCTGGAAAGCTTTGCGACCGCAAATCAGCCCCATGCCGCCGGCCCGCTTGTTGACCACGGCGGTGATGACGGCGTCCTTCAGGTCGGACGTTCCCTTCGATTCGCCGCCCGAGTTGATGAGTCCGGCGCGCCCCATGAAGCAATTGGCCACTTGGTAACGGCAAAGGTCTACGGGATGTTCGGTGGCCAGTTCGGTGTACATCTTGTCGTTGTATTTGCCGAACTGGATGGCGCGGAATCCCCCGTTGTTGGCCGGCGATTTCTGCTTGATGATGTCTGCCTGTATGGTAGCGCCCAAATAATTGGCCTGCCCCGTCAAGTCGGCCGAAGCATGATAGTCGGTGCCGTCTTTTTTGAAAGCCTCGTTGCGCAGGTAGCACCACAGGATGGTGGCCATGCCCAGTTCGTGCGCGTAGGCGAAGGCCTCGGCCACTTCGCGGAGCTGGCGGCGGCTTTCTCGCGAACCGAAATAGACCGTTGCACCGACAGCCACGGCCCCCAGGTTCCAAGCTTCCTTCACGGTGCCGAACATGACCTGGTCGTAAGTGTTCGGATAGCTCAACAGCTCATTGTGGTTGAGCTTGACGATAAAGGGTATCTTATGCGCGTACTTCCTGGCCGTCGCGCCCAATACGCCGAAAGTGGAAGCCACGGCATTGCAGCCGCCTTCTATGGCGAGGCGGATAATGTTCTCCGGGTCGAAATACAAAGGATTGGGGGCAAAAGAGGCGCCCGCCGAATGCTCTACACCCTGGTCGAC
Source organism: Tannerella sp. (assembly GCA_031262895.1). Classification (GTDB taxonomy): domain Bacteria; phylum Bacteroidota; class Bacteroidia; order Bacteroidales; family Tannerellaceae; genus JAISGW01. The sequence goes on from JAISGW010000114.1 coordinate 2,990, forward strand.
GGGAAGAATGGAAAGGTAGCCCGTGCCGGCCAGCCGTCCGTGATTGAACAAGGCAGACAGGCTGCAGAGCGTACGTATGTTGCGGTCGGTATGCGCCCATAAGTCATCCACTACCGTGGGCGAAGGGGCATGAACGAGCGAGCGTTCTATGGTCTTACAAGTATGCTTCAGATAGTAATCGGCCTCGTAACCGAGCAGGTCGTGTATGCGTTGTTTCGAATCGAACATGGGGAGACAGGAATTAGTAGACAGTAATCAGTAGTTCGTGGAGGCCTATTCTAAGACAGGCGTGATAAAGTCAAGAAAGCAAAGGGCGGCGACGGCAGTCCCGTAACGCTTCTCTATGGTGATGCCTTCGGTAATGAAGTTCAGCTCGCCCAGATAATACTTGCTGTACGTTTTCTGGTGCAGGTCGTTGATGACGCGGATGAGGCGCGACTCCAGTTCCTCAATGCGGTAACGGCCGCTCACCTCGCAAACCAGACCGCCGACTTTCTCGTCGAAGTTTTCGTCCTTGTACATCCAGGCGTAGACAACGCCGGCAGAGACGAACTCGTCCTGGTAGCCGTGCGAGGTGGCCATGATGGTCTTTAGCTCCGAACCGAAGGGGGGAAGGTCAATCTCGTCCATTGTCACCAAATGGGCCGTGGCGGGGATGACCGACGAATAAGTCATGATGTTGAAGTCCGATATGCCTGCATCATACAAAGCCATGTGATAGGAACCGGCATGCTTTTCCAAATCGGATTCGCCGCTGCCCTTCGTTATGAAAAAAGTATTGGGTATTAAGTTTCCTACTTTCTTAACCATTTGCCAATCAGTTTTATTTGATGAATACTCTTTAGTTTTAGGGGCACAAAATTAGCAACTAATTCAATATGTCTATTAGACAATAGATAAAATAATGTGGGGAAAGGTTTGCCCGTTCGGAAGCGGCATTTATTTTTGTCCAACAACAAATCGGGAACGCATAAAAGAAAGGTGGAAAGGACGAAGGCCGATTCACTGATAAATTACTAACAGACAAAAAAGAAAACATTATGAAATTCGAATTAATCCAGTTGCCTTATGCAACAAACGCTTTGGCTCCGACAATCAGCCAGCAAACCATAGAACTCCATCACGGGAAGCACCTGCAAGCTTACGTGAACAACCTGAATAAGATGATTGAGGGCAGCCATTTTGAAAAGACCGACCTGGAAACAATCGTCAGGGAATCCGAGGGGAGCCTCTTCAACAACGCTGGCCAGGTGCTGAACCACAATCTCTATTTCACCCAATTCTCCCCGCAGGGCGGAGGCGCGCCTTCAGGCGCCCTGGCCAAGGCCATAGCCGAAGCCTGGGGTTCGCTCGCACTCTTCCAAAAGGAATTCGAAGCGGCGGGCGCCGGCCTGTTCGGCTCGGGCTGGGTTTGGCTGGCCGCCGACGGGAACGGAAAACTATTCATCACCAAAGAAGCCAACGGGAGCAATCCCGTAACGAAAGGCCTGAAGCCTCTCCTCGGTTTCGATGTCTGGGAACATGCCTATTACCTCGATTACCAGAACCGCCGCGCCGAACATCTGCACGAACTGTGGAAAATAGTGGATTGGAAAGCCGTAGAAGCCAGGTTCTAATCCGGGCATGAGACGGTGTCATAAAAAAAGCGTAGAGCTTAGGCCAAGGCCCGGCTCCACGCTTTCCTTTTTAATGGGCGCCTTCCGGCAGATAGTCCCTCAGCTGAGGAACCGGTTGGCCGTTTAGCAAGACTTCATAACGCAGGTGGGGTGTCACAGACTTTCCTGTTTTGCCGACCCGGCCGATGACTTGACCCTTTTTGACCTTCTCGCCCGCTTTGACCGTATAGGATTTCAGATGGGCGTAAAACGTTTCGAGGCCATGCTCGTGCCGGATGCGCACGCAATTGCCGAAGCCGTGTTCATCCCAGGCGGCCGTTTCCACGACGCCGTTAGCGGTGCTCACTACCTCGGAGCCTTCGGGTGCTCCGAAGTTGGCGCCTACCGGAGGCGGCGGCGGGGTGGTCGACGTTTCGCCGTTCCCGGTCTAAGTC
>JAISGW010000166.1 GCA_031262895.1 Tannerella sp.
CCTACGCCGACCTTCTCGGCCTGCTTCGGTGCAGCTTTCCTTTCGTTGCATCCGACCAAGTACGCCGAAGAACTGGTAAAGAAAATGAAGAAATCGGGTGCAAAGGCTTATCTGGTCAATACGGGCTGGAACGGCAGCGGCAAACGCATCTCCATCCGTGATACCCGCGGCATCATTGATGCCATCCTCGACGGCTCCATCGACAAGGCGCCCACGAAGAAGATCCCGTATTTCGACTTCGTCGTGCCCACTTCTCTGCCGGGCGTAGACACGAAAATACTCGACCCGCGCGATACCTATGCCAAGGCCTCTCAATGGGACGAAAAAGCCAAAGACTTGGCCGCACGTTTCATCAAGAACTTCAACAAGTTCACGGGCAATGAAGCAGGTAAGGCTTTGGTTGCTGCCGGACCGAAACTCTAAAACGGCAACATCATTGTTTTCATAGTTCAAAGACAAGGGCGCGGGAATCTGTCAAGGCGAATCCCGCGCCTTTTTTTTGAAGTTTTTTACCTTAGCGCAGCCCTTAATAAGGAATATCCAATAATTTATCATTTAAAAGATAAAGGTATATTAAAATTAGTGCTACCTTTAGCCCGTAAAATCACGCAAAAGTGGGAACAAAGGTATAAGATGAAAGCAAACATATTCATTACAAGCGCTTTGCTCATGCTGTTAACCGCATGTGGACAGAAAGCCATGTACCGGATTGAAGGGAAGTTGGGTAACTTGAACAATCCGGTCGTCTATGCGGTCTTCGAATCGGAGGACGGGCATCGTGTTGACACGGTCACCTGCAAAAAAGCGGGACAGTTCAAAATAGAAGAGAACCAACCGGGTTTCCAACAGGCCACCCTCTTCTTCAACGACCGTCGCGCCTGGTTCACGGTTTACCTTGAGCCAAAGATACAAGTAAGCCTGCGGGGGGACTTGCGCTATCCCGAACTGATTCAGGCCAAGGGGGGCGAACTCAACGAAACACTCTCCGATATCCGCAAAAAAGAGGCCGGACTTTTGAAGGAGAAAGCTGATTTGTCACGCCAAATGGATGCCACTCCCTCTCCGGACCTCTCCGGTGAAACAATGACCAAATTGGCCAACGTACGCCATCAATTGGAAGAAGGTGCCATACAATACATACAGAAACATCCGGAGGAGCCGGCTTCTGTAGTCTTGCTGAAGGCCTATTTCTCCGACCCCGACAACACGCATCGCCTTGACGAGCTACTGGCCGCCTTGAACCCGAAACTGAAGGATTTCTATTTGGTAAAGGACCTGGAGCAATACAGTGCGCGCGTCAAACGAACGGCCCTCGGCGCAAAAGCCCCCGACTTCGACGTGAAGAATGTCTATGGGAAAGCGGTCAGCCTCGATTCCTTTCCTCACAAGTATGTCTTGTTAACGTTCTCGGCGCCCTGGTGTGAAATACGCAACCCGGAGCTGTACCTGAACGATATCCGCAAGAAATACAGCGCCAAACAGCTGGCAAACCTCCTCGTCAGCTTGGACACCGACTCCAAGGCCGTCCGGAAAATATTGGACAAAGACAGTCTTCGCTGGAACTTGGTCACCGATTCAGCCGGACAGGCCACTCGCCTCTTGGACTTGTATAACGTGAGCAGTCTGCCGCGTTCCTTCCTCATTGATGACAAGGGAAAAATCATTCTGAAAACAAGTAATGGCATGGAACTTAAACAAACCTTGGAAGAAGTGATAAAGTAACGCAAATTAAAAGCCACACAACAAAAACCACCGCCAGTATGTTAGTTAAATCTTATGCGGCAGCCGTGCAAGGTATCACGGCTACCTTGGTCACCATCGAAGTGGATTGCACGAAAGGTATCCAGTTTTTCCTGGTCGGCTTGCCCGACGTAGCCGTTCGTGAAAGCCACGAACGCATTATTTCCGCTCTGCGCGTGAGCGGCTACAAGTTCCCGCGCTACCGTATCGTCATTAACATGGCACCGGCCGACATCCGTAAGGAAGGTGCCGCGTACGACTTGCCCTTGGCCATAGGCATCATGGCTGCGGCCGAAGAAATAGACGCATCCCGCCTCGGCGACTACGTCATTATGGGAGAATTGTCGCTTGACGGCAGTCTGCAAGCCATCAAGGGCGCTCTTTCCATCGCCATACAAGCGAAAGAGGCCGGCTTCAAGGGGCTGCTCTTGCCCGCCGCAAACGCCCGTGAAGCCGCCGTGGTGGAAGGCATTGATGTCTATGGCATGGACAACCTCAGGCAAGTCCTCGAATTTGTCGATGGGAAATCCGAGCAGCAGCCTGTCCAAGTTGATGCGGCCGCCGAATTCTTCACCCAGCAGGCTTCCTTCGCCTACGATTTTTCCGACGTGCATGGCCAGGAAAATGTCAAGCGAGCCATAGAAGTGGCCGCTGCCGGCGGCCATAACCTCTTGATGATAGGTCCGCCCGGTAGTGGAAAGTCCATGCTGGCCCAACGGCTACCCACTATTCTTCCTCCGCTCACATTGGAAGAGTCTTTGGAAACGACTAAAATCCATTCCGTGGCCGGGAAGATGGACAAAGGGACTTCCCTCATGGCACAAAGGCCTTTTCGTTCGCCTCATCATACAATTTCCAACGTGGCCATGGTGGGTGGCGGCAGCTTCCCGCAGCCCGGAGAAATCAGCTTGGCGCACAACGGCGTCCTCTTTCTTGACGAACTGCCCGAATTCAACCGCAGCGTACTGGAAGTCCTGCGCCAGCCGCTGGAAGAACGGCGTATCACGATTTCTCGCGCCCGTTCCTCCGTAGAATATCCGGCCGGCTTCATGCTGGTAGGTTCCATGAACCCTTGCCCCTGCGGCTATTACAACCATCCGAGCCGTCCCTGCCTCTGCCCGCCCGGTGCCGTACAAAAATACATGAACCGTATTTCCGGCCCCCTGCTTGACCGTATCGACATACAAATAGAAATCGTGCCCGTTCCCTTTGAAAAAATATCCGAACAGGTGCCGGCCGAACCGAGCGCTGCGGTGCGCGAACGGGTCATCCGGGCGCGTGCCGTACAGGCCGAACGTTTCCGTGAAGACCCGGGCATTTTCTGCAATGCACAAATGACGCCGCGCCTGATGCACAAATATGTGCGCCCCGACGATAAAGGGATGGAGCGCCTGCGCAAGGCCATGCTGAGCCTTAATCTTTCCGCACGGGCTTACGATCGCATCTTGAAAGTCGCGCGAACCATTGCCGACTTGGATGACAGCGGGCAAGTTGAAGCGGAACACATTGCAGAAGCCATTCAATACCGCAACTTAGACAGAGAAAGTTGGGGCATGGACCGTGGAAATGGGGGATATTAAGGCTCAAAGCGCCTCGTAAAGAGCCGAGATTTGGGTATTAATGGAAGAAAGGCTGAAATGGGAACGGGCCAAGTCTCGCCCAGCCTGCCCTAAACGAGAGCGGAGTTCCGGCTCACGGATGAGGCGGAGCAGGCAACGGGAAAGGGCCTGCACGTCGCCCGCAGGGAAAAGCAAACCGTTTGCGCCGTCTTCCAGCCAATCCGGTATGCCTCCGACTGGCGTCGTCAGCACGGGTAAACCTTGCGACCATGCGTCCAATACGGCCACCGGGAAGCCCTCCGCGTAGCTGGGCAGGCAAAAAACGCGTGCTTCGGCAAAAAGCTTGTCCTTCGCTTTGCCGCTGAC
>JAISGW010000194.1 GCA_031262895.1 Tannerella sp.
TAAATAATACATTTTTCCTTTTTGACGCCATCGGTTTGGGATTGTTTGTCGTGGTCGGCATCGTGAAGACCCTGCACTACGGCTTCCCCATGTGGGTGGCCATTGTGATGGGCACCATCACCGGCTCCTGCGGCGGCATGATACGTGACATTCTGATTAACGAGGAGCCGCTTATCTTTCGTAAGGACATCTACGCCCTGGCCTGCGTGATGGGCGGCTTGGTGTATTGGGCCTGCGCTTCTTTGGCCCTGCCCCCGGCCCTGACGCAGTTCATCTCGGCTGCCTCGGTCTTTCTCACCCGCATCGTGGCGGTCAAGTACCACATCAGCGTCCCCGTCCTGAAGGGCGAGGACAATGCGCCGAATTGATTACAAGGTGAATTTGAAGCGCTTCTCTCCGTTTATCAGGAAATAAACCCCGTGCACGGAAGGCAGGCGCAACTGCCCCCGGTCTAAGGTACGGGAAACCAAGCGCCCCGCACTATTATAAATGAGAACGGGATAAGCGGGGGAAATCCCGTATAAGGCCACCTTGCCGTTTATGCGGAGCGGCTGCGGCTTATCCGCGCATCCGGCCTGCTGCGCCTTCAAATAAGTCAGTGCGCCCGGCAGGTTGTCCGTCGTGATATAGTCTATCCCGTTTTGCACGTAGGAAAGGACGTCCTTTTGGCTGCCCACCACCCAGACGCCGGCCTTAATCCCCGCCTTGTGGGCTTCGCTGATTAAAGAGGGATTCCTTTGGTATATTTCATAATAATAATCCATCAGGTAGTAGCCGCTGTTGGCCAGCTCTCGGGGCGTCAGGATGGCGTCGCCGCCCACATAGCCCACCTTTAGGGAAGGGTCTATGCGGATGAGTTCGTCGCAAATCTTCCTGCTCAGCGAGATGAAGATGGTCCGCTCTTGCAAATCATGCCGTCGAACCAAGTCCAGCGTACGCCGGATAAGCGCCTCCTGCAGACCCGGGTTCGATTGCACCTTTATCTCTAAGAAAAGATGAACATCCAGCAAGGCACCCTTTTGCAGATAAGCTTCCAAGGTGGGTATAGGCTCGCCGTCGGGAAGCCTGTACGAACCAATCTCCCCGTCTGACATCTCGTCCATATCCAAACGGCCGATTTTGCTGTTGTGGTACACGAAGACCGTACTGTCTCTTGAGATGTTTACGTCGAATTCGGAGGCGAAACAGCCCAGCGAATCGGCCTTTTCCAAAGAGGCCAAAGAGTTGGGGGCACTACCCGGGCAATTCCAGTAACCCCTGTGCGCTACTATCTCCGTCTGGGAATAAACCTTTACGGAAAACGACAGCAAGAGAAGGAAAGAAATTTCCACAATCTTCATAGCTGCCTTTTTGTTGGTCCCTATGCCGATTCTCTGTTGAGGGACCTTCATGCTGATGTTAAACCATGTCATGGCGTTCTTTAATTTTTGGCGTTCCGGAAAAATCCGGTTTTAAAACGGCACAAAGTTAGGGCAAACTCGACATATCGCCCGGCGTTTTACTTTTTTTGTTCTTTCGTAATATTTCCAAGGAGGGAGCCTTCCTCAGACCGTGAAAAAAGGGAGGCCCGTGAAGAAATTCACGAGCCTCCCTCTTTTGACTATTGAACCGGCGCCTTATCAGGCTTCGGGCGCCTGGTACCAGGAAGCGTACATGTGGTAGTTTTTGGCAATCTTCTGGTTGATTTCCTTCGATTGCCCGGGGTCTACCTTCTTGACAAACTTGGCGGGGCATCCGGCATAGATGCTGCCGGGTTCGACCTGCGTGTTGCTCAACACCACGGCGCCCATACCTATCAGGGCGCCGTTGCAAACCTTGGCGCCGTGAATAGTCACGTTGTGCCCCACGGAGACGTCGTCGCCAATTTCGATGACGGATTTCTCATACAGGGTGTGCAGGACGGAGCCGTCCTGTATGTTCACCCCGTTGCCGATGCGGATGGAGTTGACGTCGCCACGCAGGACGGTGCCGAACCAGATGCTGCATCCTTCGCCGATTTCCACGTCGCCGATGATAGTGGCGTTGTCGGCCAGGAAGGTGTTCTTCCCGATTTTGGGCGTAAAGCCCCGAACGGATTTGATTAAAGCCATTTTTTGAGTTATGAGTTATATTTCTCTTGTTTTATTGCGCAACCAGTCGGCCTCTTCTTTGCCGAGGAGAGGGCTGAGCTTTTCATAAACGTTTTGCTGGTACTTGTTGAGCCAGGCGCGCTCGCGCACGGAGAGCATGGAGGGGACGACGAGGCGGGTGTCGATGTAGCAGAGCGTGAGCGTCTCGAAGCTGAGGAACTTGCCAAACTCCGTCTCCGAGTCTTCCACGACGAGCAGCATGTTCTCAATGCGTATGCCGTATTGTCCGGTGCGGTAAATGCCGGGTTCGTCGCTCATGATCATGCCGGGACGCAGGGCAACGGGGTTCTCTTCCATGCGTATGCTTTGCGGCCCTTCGTGCACGTTCAGGCAATGGCCGATGCCGTGGCTGGTGCCGTGCAGGTATTGGATGCCTGCGTCCCAGAGGGGTTTGCGGGCGAAGGCGTCGATGAGGCAGCCGCGCAAACCGGCGGGGAACTTGCATTTGGCCAGGTCGATGGTGCCTTTCAAGGCGCGGGTGAAGTCTTTCTTCATGGCTTCGCTCGGCTCACCTAGGGCGATGGTGCGGGTGATGTCGGTCGTCCCGTCGGTGAATTGCGCGCCCGAATCCATCAGGAAGAGGTTGCCCGGCCGCAGGGGGACGTCAGTCTCCTTCGTCGGGGCATAGTGGACGATGGCGCCGTGTGCGCCGTAGGCCGAAATGCACTCGAAGCTATCCATCAGGCAGCCGGGTTGCTCGGCGCGCAGGGCGCTCAGCTTGGCCGAGGCGTCCAGTTCCGTCACCGTCCGACCCGCCTCCAATTGCTTCTCGAGCCAGAAGTAGAACTTCGTCAGGGCGAGGCCGTCCTTGAGCAGGGCGCACCGGAAGCCTTGTATCTCCGTCGGGTTTTTGATGCTCTTCAGGTGGTTGGCGGGCGTAATGCCTTCGATGATTTTACAGCTTGCCGGAAGAGCCTCGAAGAGGGCGGTGTTGGTCTGCGCCGGGTCGAGGTGCACGGTGTAGGAGGCGGGCAGCTTGGAAAGGTATTCCCTTATCTTGCCGTAGTCGGCCAGGATGACGCCCTCCTTTTTCAGCCGCGCACCTATTTCGGCGGGCATTTTCCCGGGATGGATGAAGAGCACGCTTTCCTTTTCGGAGATGAAGGCGTAGGCAAGGGCCACGGGGCTATAGGCTACGTCGGTGCCGCGGATGTTGAAGGTCCAGGCCACCTCATCAAGGGCGGTCAGGATGAGGCCGTCGGCTCCTTCCCGGTGCAGCCGGTTGTTGATTTCGGCCAGCTTATCGGAGACGGAGCGGCCGGCCACTTCGACCGGCATTTCGAAGACGGGGTCTTCCGGCATGGGCGGGCGCCCTTCCCATACCTCGCCGATGAGGTCGCGCGAGGTATCCAGCGCGAGCCGCTTCCGTTCGAGGGCGGCGCGCAGGCGGCGCGCTTCGGCGGCGCTGAAGGTCTGCCCGTCGAGGCCGACGACGGCGCCTTCCGGCAATTCGGCCAGCAGGAAATCGGCGATGGAGGGGGTGCCGGGTATCATCAGTTTGTAGAGGTCAACGCCCGTGCCCTGCAATTGCTCGCCCGCCTGCAGGAAGTAGCGGGAGTCGGTCCAGAGGCCGGCCTTGGAGGCCGTCACGACCACCGTCCCGGCCGAGCCGGTGAAGCCGGAAATCCATTCGCGGCAACGCCAGCGGGCCGGCACGTACTCTCCCAGATGGGGGTCGGAGCCGGGAACGATGTAAGCCGCCAGGCGGTATCGGGCCATGGACTCGCGCAGGGCCGCGATGCGTTCTTTGATTGTTTGCATGAAGCTATGTGTTTTTAAATCTTGCCGTACAACTTCTCGCGCAGGCCGAGGACGTCGGGGCTGGAGATATAATCGTCGTACTCCGACATCTTGTCGATGACACCGTTGGGGGTCAACTCGATGATGCGGTTGGCCACGGTCTGTATGAATTCATGGTCGTGGCTGGAGAAAAGGACATTGCCCTTGAAGGAT
>JAISGW010000024.1 GCA_031262895.1 Tannerella sp.
TTTTGAAACAGACTTGGTAAGTTCTACGGTGACGTATTTCAGGCCGGAATCAATAGGAAACGGAACAGGTCAGAAAACAGGTCAGAAAACAGGTCAGAAAACTTATGAGAAGGTTTACCTCCTTATCAAGGAGCAACCATCCATTACTCGGCAGAAGCTATCGGACCTTGTAGGAATAGCTTCATCTAACATTCAAGTACACATTAAGTACTTAAAGGACAATGGTTATATCCAGCGTGAAGGCAGTGACAAGTCTGGATATTGGATGGTTTTGAAGGACCTGTAACTTCTTATGTCTTTCCTAAATCTTTGGAGTTTTGTTCCATTTTGAGCAAAATGTCAAACCCCTGCTCTTGAGAAAAGTGCTGACAACCAGCATGAATTCCTTTTCCCGCCATCCCCGAAGTGTTAAATCCGCATTTTCTCTTTTAAAGTTTAGAATTTTTCTTTCACTTGAAAATGAGCCATTTGCACAACGCCAAATCGCGACAATCGTTACTTGTACAAACAGGTAACGATTTCAAGACCGATAGGTTACGATTTGGTAACGGTTCCTTGTCCGGATTTGGCTTTTTCTTGACTTGGAACTGTCGCTGCCCGAATGCATAAAGCCCGCAGAACGTTGATTCTACAGGCTTTATGGATTTTTGTCACCGTTTGTCACAGCTTTCGGCGGAAAGAGGGGGATTCGAACCCCCGGTACAGTTAATCCCGTACGACAGTTTAGCAAACTGTTGGTTTAAGCCACTCACCCATCTTTCCATGAGTCACTTAGTTCCTCAAATGCGGCGCAAATATAGGGTGATATTCCGAATAAACCAAGGTAGCCGCCAATTATTTCGGAAAAAGCGTACTTTTACGCCCGCTTAGCAATCATCATGCAAATGAAAATACGACATAAGTGGAAGACCGCCCTCATCGCGGGGCTGGCTTTCCTGCTGCTCGTTCTCGCAGGCTTGGCGGTTTGGAGCTACCGCTTGCTGTACGCCCCGAGCTTCAAAAACGACAAAACAGTTTACGTGTATATCGACCGTCAGACGGACTTCGACGCTTTGTGCCGCCAATTGTCCGATTCGGCGCATTGCCGGGATTTGACGGGCTTCAAGCTGCTTGCCCATAAGTCGAAATACCCCGCACAGATGCATACCGGCCGTTATGCCGTGACGCCGGGGATGAGCGACCTTGCCCTGCTGCGCCGTCTACGTTCCGGCGAACAGGCGCCTGTCAGGCTGACTTTCAACAATATCCGCCTGCTTGACGAACTGGCCGGAAGGCTGTCGGAGCAACTGATGCTGAGCAAGGAAGACTTGACGACGCGTTTTAACGATCCCAAGACCTGCGCCGACCTGGGCTTCAACCCGCAGACACTTCCCGCCATGTTCATCCCCAATACCTACGAAGTTTATTGGGACATTTCCCCCGACCAGTTGCTGCGCCGCATGAAGCACGAATTCGACGCCTTTTGGACGCCGGCCAGGCGGATGCAGGCCAAAGCTGTGGGCCTCGACCCGGTAGGCATAGCCACGCTGGCCTCCATCATCGAAGAGGAATCGGCGGCTGTCGACGAGTATCCCCTCATCGCCGGCCTGTACCTGAACCGCCTCCGCCTCGGCATCCCCCTGCAATCGGACCCGACGGTAAAGTTTGCCGTAGGCGATTTCTCGTTGCGCCGCATTCTGGCCGTCCATCTCCGCGTCGACTCACCGTATAATACTTATATGTACGCGGGACTGCCGCCAGGCCCCATCCGCATCCCGTCCATCCGCGCCATTGAGGCCGTCTTAAACTACCAGCCCAGCCATTACCTTTACATGTGCGCCAAGGAGGACTTCTCCGGACGACACAATTTCGCGACCACCTTGGCGGAACACCAGCGTAATGCCGAACGTTACCACGCCGCACTGAACAGGCTGCACATTCGTTAAATGCGCTTGCCCTTCCAACGGCCGCTGCGCATATACGTGCTGCAGAAAAGCAGCATGAAACCGAAATAGACCAACTCGGCCGTATAGCAGATGGCTACCGGCAAACGCAGGCGTATGCCTACCACATAAACATAGATGACATAAAAGAAAAGCGTGCAAAGCTCAAACTGCAAGGCCTTGCGCGTATTGCCCGTTCCGGAGACTCCGTTGAAATAGGCGCTTCCCAAAGCGCAGAGCAGGGAGGCGGCCGATATGACATAGATAGACGAGACGGAAGCCCTCACCAAAACCGCATCATTCGTATATACGCGCGCGACGGCCTCGGGGAAAAGGCAGAAAAGGGCGGAAAAGACGGCCATGACACCAAAGGCGACGCAGGCGACACGCCGCAGAATGGCCATCACCTCGGCGGAACGGCCGGCGCCGATGGCATTGCTCACCAAGGTATTTGCCGCCGTTGACAAGGCGTTGGAGGGGATGAACATAACCAGGTAAATGCTGCGCACGATATTGGCGACGGCCAGCTGCACCTGCCCCAAATGCTCAATGACGACAAAGAAGTAAAAATAGGTGCTCATGGAAATGAAGCTCTGCAGCATGGTGAAGACAGAAATGTCGAGGATGCGTTTCAAGACACGGAAGTCCAAGGAAGGCCAGCGGTTCAGCCCGTACTTGCGTGCGTCGACAGCCAAAGGCGTATATATAATGAAGAAGAGAATGGAAGAAGCCTCCGCTATGACGGAAGCGATGGCCGCGCCCTCCAGTCCCATGGCGGGGAAGCCGGCATGCCCGAAAATAAAGAGATAGTCCAGCAGAATGTTCACGCCCGCCATCAGGCAGGCATTGAAAGTAAGCGCTTTGGTCCGCGTGATGCCCACGAAAAAAGCGCGGAACATCACATTCGTGAAGGAGAAGAAGAAGCCCCAAGCGCGGACGCGCAGGAAATCGGCCGTAGCATCCAAGATAGGCCCCGAAGAAATGAACAGCCCCAACAAGGGGGCCGCGAAGAAACGCACCAGGACAAACATCAACAGCGCCAAAGCCAGGAGGAACAAGATGCCCTGCATGACCACGGAGCCGATGCGCCCGTACTCACCCTCGCCGTTGCGGCGGGCTATCAATATCTGCGAGCCGACGCTGAAGCCGAAAGCCACCGTGAAGGCGCAGACATAAAACAGCCCGCCCAAGGCCGAAGCCCCCAGCTCCACCTCCCCTACCCTGCCGAGAAAGGCCGTGTCCGTCACGTTGATGACGTTCTGCGCAAGCAGGCTCAGGAAGACGGGATAACTGATTTTCCATATTTGTCGATTAAGGGACAAGGCGGTTCGTGGCTGTGTCCGGGAAAATCACGGTAGGTTTGAAATGCTTGGCTTCTTCAAAGTCCATCCGGGCATAAGAAAGGATGAGCACAATGTCGCCGGGCTGTACCCGGCGGGCGGCCGCGCCGTTGAGGCAAATCGTGCCGGAATCCCGTTCGCCGGGGATGGCGTAAGTCTCGAAACGCTCGCCGTTGTTGTTGTCGAGCACGGCCACCTTCTCGTAAGGAATCAGGTTAGCCGCCTCCATCAGCGCCTTATCTATGGTGATGCTGCCGATATAATTCAGGTTGGCCTCCGTCACCGTCACCCGGTGTATCTTCGACTTGAGGATTTCTATGAACATGGCCGTCGCTCAATTGTTATACGTCTCATTATCTATTAAGCGAACCGCGCCGCAATAGACGGCTATGCAACCCACGGCTTTCCGGCCCTCCACAAAACGGGTCAGGGGGGCCAGGGTTTCCTCGTCCACTATCTCAAAATATTCCACCCGCAGGAGAGGCTCCTTTGAAAGCCTTTGCTGCACACAAAGCTTCATGGCCTCCAAATCGGGTTCCGCTTCATGCGCATCCACCAAAGCAGCGTGTATCAAGGGAGCGGCCTTACGTTCCTCGGGCGACAGGCGTTGGTTACGACTCGACATAGCTAAGCCGTCCACTTCGCGAACAATCGGGCAAGGCACAATTTCCACACCCAGCCCCAATTCCTTCACCATCGCACGAATAACAGCTATCTGCTGGAAATCCTTCCGACCAAAATACGCACGGGAAGGCTGCACCACGAAAAAGAGCTTGCTGACGATTTGCGCTACCCCGTTAAAATGGCCCGGACGATGCGCGCCTTCCATGATTTCGGCCACTTTCCCCAAATGGAATACGCGGGTATCCGGTTCCGGATACATCTCCTTTACCGAAGGAAGAAAAGCATACCGACAACCGGCCTGTTCCAAAAAATCGCAATCCTGTTTCGGTTTACGCGGATAAGTGGCT
>JAISGW010000152.1 GCA_031262895.1 Tannerella sp.
CGCTTGGCGGGGAGCGGAAATCAAGTTTTCAGTTCGTAAGGACCGCCTGTGTAAGCGGATGGTTCATAATGCGATAAGGCTGACTAAACCTTCGTCACCGGCCGGGAAAAGGCGGATGACTTGTGCCGCAGCCCCGCCCAACTCAGGCTGACCAGCTGTCCAAAAAGCCGTCCGGTGACGAAAACCTAATCACCTATTCTTAGCTATCATTCAATAGTTTACAAGGCTTGTTTTTCCGAATTGAAAAAGCCGTCAGGGGGGGCTAAAGCCCCGGAAGATTGGTTTTGCCTTTTGTCCGTTCGTTGAAACGAACGGCAATGAAACGTGACTAATTGTGTAATAGCAATTAATGAGTCACCTTTGGTTGCCTTAGTTAAATGTTGCGTTGCATCATGCGCAGGGATAATGAGAGGCACCCCCTAACGGGTTCAGGGTGTCCCATCGGTAAAGAAAGATGACTAATTATGTAATAGCAATTAATGAGTCACATTTGGTTGCCGTTGCCTTCAGGCAACGGAAGAAGGACTCGCGAACGCGCAAAAACAATGTAACGTCTCGCGGAAAAATCTTAACGTCTTGCGGCGAGAATTTAACGTCTTGACAAATTGTTCTCGCGAGCCCATCGTCGCAAGACGTTGTTTTTTTCCACTTGAAAGCCAAGGTTTTGCCATTTTGTCATTGACAATTCTTCTCATTTGTCAGGTCTTGGCAGCTACTATTTGAAGAGGGGGTGTCATTCCGGTATTTTTTTGTTTCGAATGTAGCAAAAATTCAGCTAATAATTATCAATTATAAATTATCAATTATTAGGTGCAGCCCGCGGGGCTGAGGCTGGGAATTATCCGAACAGTTGCTCCAGGGCTTGGAAGCGCAGGAGGCTGTCGGCGCCGTATTTGGCAAGGCTCTTTTGTATGCGTTCGGGCGTTTTCTCTTTTCCGAGGGAAGTTTTGCTGAAGAATTTGTCGGCATAGCAGATTATCTTCTCTTCTATGCTGAGGGGCAGCAGGTCGCGTTGGGGCAAGGGCAACTTTTGTTCGCGTATTTCGCAGAGGCTGATGCCCGCGCCGGTATGCCGTTCGCATACCAGCGCGTGGCGGGGGTACCCGATACCGCGCAGCAGGTCGGCGCCCAAGTAGCCGTGGCAGATGTATTCGGCCTGGCCGTGGCAGTCGATTTCGGGCGCGTTGCAGAGGAAGATGCCGATGTCGTGCAGCAGGGCAGCCTCTTCGAGGAAGTTCAGGTCGGGCTTCAGCTCGGGATGGCGACGGGCTACGGCCAAGGCCTTGTCGGCCACGTCGCGGCTGTGGGAAAACAGTATCCGCCGGACTTCGGAGCCGGCGGGATAGTAAGTCGAAAGAATGTCTATAGGGTTCACGGGGCAAAATTAGCAAATTACGCCCGCTTCTCCGCCTGCAGTTGCGTTTCCCTTTCCTTTTTTACCCGCAGATAGCTGCGGTAGGTGTTGAACCCGGCCATCAGGATGAGGTCGTTGATGGCGCAGTCCTTGTTTTCCGGCATTTTCTTCAGGCGCTCCACCTCCTCTAAGCGGTAGCGGTTGATGAAATAGCTGAAGTTCATCTTGTATTCGTCGTTGATGAAGTTGGAGAGGTACGTGCGGTTGGTCAGCAGGCTGCTGGCCACGTCGGTGATGAGCAGCTTCGGGTTCAGGTAAGGCTTCTTCTCACGCAGGTAAGTTTCCAGTTTCTTGCGGGTGACGGGTATGACCTCGATGAGCTGCTCCTCTTTCGCCATCCCACTCTTCGAGCGCTGCACCTCGACTGTTTTCTCGGGCACGTATAGCACGTAATTGCCTTTGGCGAGGTTATAGACGACGACAATCTCACCCATGGACAAGGTAAAGAAGCAAACCAGGGCCAGCAGGTCGGTATAGGGATTGCTGAATTGGGGAAAGGTGACGAAAAGGGGTGCCGGAACCATTAAGACCACCGTCCACCAAAGGAATTTTGCCCAATGCAGCCGGGTGCGCTCCGCGTCGGAGGAAAAGTTGCCGATAACCTTCTTATACTGCTGTATGATTCGCCATGCCTTGCATGCGTAGATAATGAAATACAGGTAAAAGATGAGGGAGATGTTGCGGTAGAAGAAGGCGAAGGGTGCATAGCCTTCCGGCACCGGCGCCGTCTTTTCGGATAGGAAATACACCCGCAGGCCGAAGGGCACCGTGGCCGACCAGACCATCAGGCCCGCTACGATGAGCAGCGGGATGCCGAAGTGCAGGAACAGCGTCTTCCACTTGTTGCCCAAGCCGCAGATGTTCGTCAGAAAGCGGTAAAGGAAGACGAATATCAGCATCAGGTTCAGCACCAAGAAGGGATAATAGTTGGCGGAAAAGACCGGGTCTATGAACCCTCCCGTGCTGCCCAGCCAGTCGAAGAAGGCCGAGGCCAGCGCGCAGATGAGGTTGCTGGTCACGAGCTTCTTCTGTTTGTCGCCCCTGCAGCCGATATGGTAATACACGAGGCAGATGACGATGCAGGCCACAGTGATGAACATGAAGACCATGCACAACATGGCCTTTACTGCCGGACTAAACATTTCCTCTCGTATCGAATTGACTTTTTGCTCTCAGATAGTGCCGCATGCCGGAGAAACCGGCTCTTTTCAATAAGGATTCCTCGTCTTGTTCTGTCGCTTTGGCGTGTTTTCTCAGCTCCTGCAGTGTTTCCATGCGCCATTTGTTCATGAAGCAGTTGAAATTCATCTGGTAGGTCTGGTTGATGAAACTTGATAGCGCGTGGCGTTTCACTTGCAGGGCTTCCTGCAGGTCTTCCATCCGGTAAGTGCTGTTCAGGTAAGGCTTCTCTTTTTTGAAATAGTTCTCCAGCTTTTGCCGGCTGACGTCTTTCGCGTATTCCTGTTCCTTTGCAACAGGTGCTTCTTCCGCTTCCACTTCTTGCCGGGAGAGGAGCAGGTAAGGCTTATAGGCACCGCTGCCAATCCACAAGGCGAGCGCGATGGTCTGGACGGCGACTATGCTGTAGTTCAAATGGCCGGCCGGATGGAAATAGGCTAACGGGAGTAAGGAGGAAAAGGCGAGCAGAAACAAGGCGTAAGTCAGGTAATGGCGTTTGTTCGCATCTTCCCTTTGCACGGCCTGCCGGTAGTAGCAGTATAGCTGTCTGGTCAGTATGAACAAGAAGGCTGCCCAGAAAAAGGTACCTATCCACAGCTTGCGCGTGGGCATCATCAACAATACCAAGAGGGGAAGCGCCGAACAGAGCAATTGCGGCGAGGCATTGTTGACCGCACGGCCTTGTCCGACGGCGGAGACGCCGGTCAAATGGTTAACCATGCTGTAATAAAGGATGGCAAGCACCATCAGCAGAGGCAAGGCTAAGAGTGGGTCGTAATGGGAGCCGGCCAAGTTGGAACCTTCTTCCCATAACAATACGAACAGGCCTGCGGCAAGATAGGCTACGGCCAGTAATTTTAGTTTTGACTCTCTGGCGCTTTTGGAACTCTGTAAGGATAACAGCAAATACATGCCCGCCGTGAAAGTAAAGGCTATAGGCAACAGGCTCGCGGCTGTTCCCCAGTTGACTTCTAAGTTAATCATAATTTTGTGTCCTTAAATTAATTGCGTTCTTAATACAGATTCATTTTATCTCTTGTTTCTACAGCGTTTAAATGGCCTTGCAAACTCAGCAGGTGAATTTTCCTTTGGCGTAAATCTTTCAGAACCATTCAACGGTGCAAAGATAATATATTGTTCATACATTGTTCATAACAAGCGTTTTTTTTTTTTTTTCTGCGTGCTATTCGCTTTAAATGGCTGTATTATAAAAATAGCGTGCGCAGAATTGACTTAGGTCAGTATGGATTCCAGCTCGCCTTCGTTATCGAAGAAAGCAAGGTGCCGGTTGAGATGGCAGTCCATAAAGTTGTACGTGTAGAAGCGGCCTTGCGGGGTGTCAATAGCCTGCGGATCGCTGATTTGGCAGGTCCCGTATTTGCTTTTGCTTCCGTTCAGATAGGCTTCCAGGTTGTGGCGGGCGGAAGCGGGCATTTGGATGTCGCTGATTTTGCTGCTGCTGCCAAGCCAGTTCTGCCCGCCGTCGAAGATGCTCAGGCTGTAGGTCTTGCCGTTCATGACACCCACGTAGGTGCCGAGGCTGCCTTTCCAGATATCGACCACTTCGTAGGTGTCATTTTGGAAGAGACCGGGCATTTGCTCTTCGATTTTTTCCGGGAGTATGATGGGGAAGTCGTTCTCGTTCTCGGATTGCAATTCGGCACGGATGAAATCCCCGTACTTTGTATAGAAGAGGTCCACATGCTTCTCCTTCTCCAAGACACAGATGACGTAGAGGTCTTTGGTGGTCTTGCCGACGATGTGGTGGCAACAGAGGATGGAATCTCCCATGTAGGGCTTCGCGGCGAAGTCGCCCTGTATACCGGAAGAAAGATCGTCGAAATTTGTGTCGTAAAGGCTTTGCCACCAGGCGCCGTCGCTGGTGAACCAAGCTTGCGCCCGGTGCAGGTTAAACTTGAAGCTGGCCACGCGGTAACTGCGGCTGAGATCTTCGGTCGTGCGGGTGGCCCATGATACTCCTTCTACATCGGGGTACATTTTCTTGAAGGCCGATTCTACGGCGGAAGGCTCTTCCTCCTCCTCTTCTTCTTGTTGGCCCAGGTCGTTCTGGTCGCAGGCGGCGGGTATGGCGGCAAGAATTAGCAGGCAGCCGATGGTCGCCGCTACGAGCCAGCTCTTTTTCCGGATTCGTGCGTTTAAGTCAAAGAATCCTTTGATTTTTGTTCTTGGCGTTTTGAAAATTTTGCTCATATTGTTTTGTACTATTCTCTTTTCTTCTCCCGAATGCCGGCATGATGGGACTGTCGCTTCGGATGAGTGCTGCAAAGGTAAAGCCGGCTTTGAAAGCGCTTGTGACAAATCGTACAAAACTTTTGCTGCATTGTACAAATCGTTGTCTTGATGCGGGAGAACTTCGGATGAACGTACGAGCAAAGAGGCGCAAAAAAGGCGCACCCCCTTGCGGGAATGCGCCTTTACATTTCATTTTGTACGATTTGTCACCTCCTTTTTCGCCATTCCCAGAGGGAATAGCCCACAGCTCCGACAAGCAACAAGAGGATGAATAGAGAACTGAACGAGGAGACGTAGGCGGCCTGCACGTAGCCTTTCGGTCGGAAATCGAAGGTGATGGTATGCTCGCCCGCCGGGATGCGCATGGCCCGGAGCGTCCAGTCGGCACGGAAGTGCGCGGCCGGCTTGCCGTCGATGCGGGCGTTCCAGCCCGGCTGGTAGTATATTTCGGAGAATACGGCCAACTGTTCTTCCTTGGAACGGCTCTTGTAGGTCAGGTGGCTGGGACGGTAGGCCGTGAGCTGTATGTCGGCAGTCGAATCCGTCTCGGCTGGCGGGGTGAAGCCCTGCAGGTCGGCGGCGAAACGTTTGTCTACGACGGCCGTTTCCCGCGGGTCTATCCGGTTGAGGGCGGCTATCTCCGCGTCGGCATTGGGCACGATGTCCACCTTTTTGACGAACCAGCAGTTTCCGTCGGCATGCCGGTTGGGTAGGGGAGCTTGGCCGGGATTATATATAATGTAAGCCGTGTTGAGCATATTGAGCGTGGGCGAAGCGGCCAGCAAGGAATCGATGGCCTCCATTTTGCTACCTTTTTGCAGACAGTTGATGATGCTCATGCGCTCGCCGTCAAGACGATGGTCGATGAGTTCCTGGTAACGGCGCATCTTCACGGCGCTGTATCCGCCGATGGAGTGGTGGTAGTAGGAAACTTCCGTGCTTTGCCAGGGATTGCCCAGGTCTCCCAAAACGCGGAAGGACAGGCGCGGGTCTTGAAGGATGATTTTGTCGGCTACGGATTCCTTATAAGTTTGTTCGGGACGCTCGTTCGTATAGCTGCTGTCGTTGATGTAACGGCGGTCTACCGACCAGAGGTCCACCAATATCAGTATGGCTATGCCGGCGCTGACCCATATACCTCCTTTGGCGGTCGTCCTGCCTTTTTTCCAATACCACCACAGCAAGGCGGCTCCCAATAGGATGAATACCAGCGAACGTAAGGCGTCGGAGGAGGCCAAGTCTTGACGGTCGGCTTCCAAGGCGTTGACGTACCAGGCCGGGACTTGCCGCAGCAACTGCACATCCATGGGCGACTGGAAGCTCAGCAATATCGTGGGCAGCAGCCAGAGCAGAAGGCAAAGGCCACCTGTGATACCCAGCGACCAGGAGAAGCCTTTGCGAAAGCGTTCCCCGTCAACTTTACCCCGGAACAATTCCGCGAGTCCCCAGATGGCGATGATGGGGCAAACCAGTCCCGGAATGACTAAGGCCATCTCCACTGTACGGAACTTGTTGTACATGGGCAGGTGATAGAACATCAGGTCATTGAAGCTGCTGAAGTTGCGCCCCAAGGCCAGGAAGGTGAGGAATATGGCTCCGGCCAGCATCCACCATTTTAAGGGATTGCGTACGAAGAACATCCCCAAAAGGAAAAGGAAACAGACCAAGGCGCCAAAGTAAACGGGGCCGGAGGTGAAGGCCTTGTCTCCCCAATAGGTGTACGACTGTACCTCGTTGCCTACTTGGGCGCCGTGTTGCCTGAGCGCCTTAACCAGATGGCTGTCTGCCCCAAGCGTGCCGCCGGAAGCTCCGCCATATACATCGGGTACCATTATGGTGAGCAATTCCTTCCAACCGTAACTCCATTGGAAAGCGTAATCCTTGTCCAAGCCGGTCGAAGCTTGTCCGATTTCACCCTTCGCGTCGGGATTGGGTGTCAGTTCCGTGGGGCCGCGCAGCGAATGCTGCCCCGATTCCCAGTTGACATACATGGTCTTTGCATTGGGCAGGGCGGCCAAGACAACGCAGGCCAGCATCAACAGCGACACTTTCCCCCATTCTGCATACGCCTTCTCGCGGATGAGCTTGAGCAACGTGTATCCCAAGTAGATGAACAGGCAGAGCAGCACTAAGTAATAGGTGATTTGGACGTGCCCGTTCAAGAGCGAAAAAGCAACGCCAAGCAGGAACGTGACGCTTCCCCACAGGTATTTCCGCTTGTAGAGCAGCACCATGCCCGCCAATGTGAGCGGCATGTAGGCGATAACGTAGGCCTTGACGATATGCCCCGCCTCTATGATAATGATATTATAGGAAGCAAAGGCAAAGGCAAAGGCGCCGGCCAAGGCCAGCCACCAATTGACACCCAGCACGCACATCAGGATGTAAAAGCAGACCAAGCCCGTGAAGACCATGGCTGCGTTCGTATAGCCAGGCTCTTTCATGAGGCGGTCGATAAAACTGTAGGAAGGCAGTTGGGGAGCTGCATGGCCGTAAGTGGCCACGTAAGGCATACCGCCGAACATGGCATCGGACCAAAGGCTCAACTCACCGGGCTTGGCCGTCTTCTCGTATTTCTCGTTCTGACTGCCCCCCATGCCGTAGGCCTTGATGTTGTCACCTTGCTGGATGACCTTGCCGTCGAAAACGGCCGGGGCGAAGTAGGCCATTACCAATCCCAGAAACAAGGCTATGGCAAGCACGTGCTTGCCCGCTTTCTTTATTACTTTTTGAATCATGTTTATTGCAAGTATTGGGCTATTTGGCCATTATACTCCCGAACATTGGCTGTTCGCGATTTCTTTAAATCAAGTACTTTTACTTCTTCCATAAATGGCAATGTTTTTATTTCCCGCAAAGATAAATCTTTTCCTTATTTAAGGAAGAAGAAGCGGAGAGCGAACCAGAGGTGGCGGAGAGTAGTGGAAGTGCGGCCATAATAGTGGCACATAATGCGGTATCGTTCGAAGAGGGAGACCTTGCGCTGTTGGGAACTTGTGCCGCCGTCAAGGAAGCGGCTCAGGGTCAGGTGGGTGTTCAGGATGCCGTTAGCCTTTTGCAGACAGCGGATACACCAGTCAAAATCGGAGGAATAACGATAGCGGAGATCAAAGGCCGGGGCTAAGTCTTTACGTACGATAAAGGACTGATGACAGACTAACATGCCATGACGAAAACTTTGCCAGTCCAAGTGTTCCGGCGCCTTTAGCCGACGTCGGCCTTTCACTTCGCCGTTCTCATTAGTAATATCCGTTTCTCCGTATAAAATGTCGGGCCAGTCTTTGCTATGTTGGATAGTCTCGGCTACGAGACGTAGCGTATCGGGCATAGCAAACTCATCGCCCGCATTCAGGAACCAGACATAATCGCCTGTCGCCTGCCGCAGTCCCTTGTTCATGGCATCGTAAATGCCCTTGTCCGGTTCGCTTGTCCAAGAGGTGATACGGCCTTCGTGGCCGTGAATGAGCGGCATCGTCTCATCGGTGGAAGCTCCGTCGATGATGAGATATTCGATTTCAGGGTATGTTTGCTCCTCCACACTACGCAAGGTGCGTTCTATCCAACGTTCGGCGTTGTAAGTAATAGTGATAATGCTGAAGACGGGAGACATTTAGAAGAAATGTTCTGCAACACTTACTTTTTGTATCCGGATACTACTGTATCGAAATACAAACCTTGCCGCTTTGGCAATATCTTAGATAAGATAAAACCTGCCAGATGAAAGGGGAAAATAAACAAGCAGGTTACCCCTATATTGACATATTTATTATGTGTGAAAAGGAGTTCACGGATATAAGAAGTCCATAATTGTGTGATGACTTCTACATAATTTCCCGTTTTATCGGCGGAAGTGACGACAAAACCATTTAATTCTAACATTTTTTGCAGGCCGGTTGCCGTGAACCTTCTAAAATCGAAGGGAAGTTCGTGCTCGAAGCAGACAAAAGCTCTTTTTTATAATAGAAATTTATTTTTTTCAGCAGCATACCTCTGCGTCTAAAAGCGATTCATGATGTCTACGACTTGTCGTATTTCTTCTTCCGTGTGTCCGAAGGAAATGGGAAGGCTAAGTGTCGTACGATGTATCTCTTCTGAAATGGGATATTCTCCGTCAAGGATTCCTTGCATGGCTTTTTGCCGGTGTGGAGGGGTCGGGTAATGTATGTCTGTCTTGACACCCTGTTCGAGTAAATAGGCTTTAAGCTTGTCTCTCTGAGGATGGCGAATGTTGAATACGTGGTAGACATCGAAGAAGTCTTCAGAGACATCAGGCAGAATGAAGTCGCTTTTCAAGCCTTGGAGGTATATTTTAGCGAGCTGACGTTTGTGCCGGTTTATCTCGTCCAGATGCGCCAGTTTTATAGAAAGGAATGCCGCCTGTATTTCGTCCAAGCGTGAATTATAGCCAACGTATTCGTTTTGATATCTTATTGTTGAGCCATAATTGCGTAAGGAGCGTAGCTTATGGTTTTGGCTTGCGTCCGGGGTCAATATGGCGCCGCCGTCGCCAAGACATCCAAGGTTCTTGGTCGGATAAAAAGAAAAAGCCCCTACACCGAAAGTACCGACTTTCTGATTACGGTACATGGCTCCGTGGGCTTGGGCGCAGTCTTCAATAACAGGAAGATGATGCCGCTCGGCTATGGGCATGATATGCCCCATGTCGCAGGCTTTGCCATAAAGATGAACGACCATGATAGCTACGGTGTGGTTCGTGATGCGCTCTTCTATCTTTGTCGGATCTATGTTATAAGTGCGAATGTCAGGCTCTACCAATATGGGCTTGAGACCACATTGTATGATGGACAATATCGTCGCGATATAAGTGTTCGAAGGAACGATGACTTCGCTTTCGGGGGGGAAGTCGTACTGTCGGAGAGACAGCATCAAGGCATCAAGCCCTGATGCAACGCCTATGCAATATTTAGCTCCTCCGCAATAGGCGGCAAAAGATTGTTCAAAGTTTTCTACCTCTTTGCCGAGGATATACCAACCCTTGTCAAGGAAAGTATCGAACTTCTCGTGGAAAGCTGCTTCAAACGGACGATTGGTCGTCCGCAAGTTCTCATATTCAATC
>JAISGW010000219.1 GCA_031262895.1 Tannerella sp.
CCGAATACACCAACCAGGCCATGGACGAGATAACCGACATCCTCAGGCAAGACCACAAGCTGAAGGCGAGTGACCCCGACGATTTCACCATCCGTTCCATGGAAGAGATGCTCTCTACGATTTCCAGCGTGATGAACATGCTGACCGTGCTGCTCGGCTCTGTGGCCGCCATCTCCCTCATCGTGGGCGGCATCGGGATTATGAACATCATGTACGTGTCGGTCACCGAGCGTACCCGCGAAATCGGCCTGCGCATGAGCATCGGCGCCAAAGGGCGCGACATCCTCGCGCAATTCCTGATTGAGTCCATCCTCATCAGCCTGACGGGCGGTTTGATTGGCATCATGCTCGGAGCGCTCATTTCCATGCTCATCAGCATGGCCGGCCTGACCACTTACATCCAACCTTGGAGTGTGCTGCTTTCCTTCGCCGTTTGCACGTTTACGGGTGTATTTTTCGGCTGGTATCCGGCCAAGAAAGCCGCCCAACTCGACCCCATCGAAGCCATCCGCTACGAATAAGTGAATTCAGTTCTTGACTAAGTTGAGCAGGGGGTTCTTCGGGATGCTTGCCTGGAAATCTTTGAGGTAGAAGGGCACGAAGTAGGCGGTGTCTTCGAAGCGGGAGGCGGCGAAGGCGGCCTCGGCCAGCGGCGCCATGTCGGCGGCTAAGGGGACGAGGTCGTCTAAGAAGACGGCCTTGTCCGTGGCGATGAGGGGGCGGCATTTGGCGGCGCCGTTGCCGAAGAAGCAGACCTGATGTTCGGCCAGGAAGGTGGCGTAAGTGTCGGCCGTGACGATGTCGGCCTGCGGGGCGCGTACCCTTTGCAGCTTGCGGTCGTAAAGGGCGGCATAGACTTCCATGCGTCGGGCGTCAATCATGGGGCAAAGCAGCAGCCCTTCGTCGGCGGGCAGTTCCGGCCGTTTCAGGGCGGCGGAAGCCAGCAGTTGCAGGGTGGGTACGGCCAGCAAGGGAAGGCCTCTTCCGAAGCAAAGCCCCTTGGCCAGTGAGGTGCCTATGCGCAGGCCGGTATAAGAGCCGGGGCCTTGGCTGACGGCGACGGCCTCGGGCTTCAGCCCGCGCCTTTCCCCTTCAGCCAGCAGTTCCTTGACGAAGACGCCCAGCAGGGCGGCGTGTCCAGGCCCCTCGTAAGAGGCTTTCGAGGCGATAACTTCCCCGTCCTTGGAAAGGGCGGCCGAGCAGACGGCCGTCGAAGTCTCTATGTGTAAAATGCAAGCCATGTTATTTCTTCGAAGTATCGCTTAGATGTTTGTTGCGTATTTCCACACGGCGGATCTTGCCCGAGATGGTCTTGGGCAACTCGTCGACAAATTCCACCACGCGGGGGTATTTGTAAGGGGCGGTGACCCGTTTGACGTGGTCTTGTATCTCTTTCACTAATGCCGGGTCGTTGGCGCGGCTCTTGTATTCGGGCGCCAGTACGATAGTGGCCTTCACGACTTGGCCGCGCACCTCGTCGGGCACGCCGGTGATGGCGCATTCGACGACGGCGGGATGCGTCATCAGGGCGCTTTCCACCTCGAAAGGCCCGATACGGTAGCCGGAGCTTTTGATGACGTCGTCGGTGCGGCCGATGAACCAGTAGTAGCCGTCTTGGTCGCGCCAGGCCACGTCGCCGGTATGGTAGATGTCGTTATGCCAGACGCGGTGCGTCAGCTCGGCGTCGCGGTAATAGCCTTTGAAGAGGCCGACGGGGACGCCCTTGTCGGTGCGGATGACGATTTCGCCCTCCTCGCCGTCCTCGGCGCGGGTGCCGTCGGGCCGCAGCAGGTCGACCTCGTATTGCGGGTTCGGCATGCCCATGCTGCCCGGTTTGGGTTCCATCCAGGGCAGGGTGCAGACGGTGACGGTGGTTTCGGTCTGCCCGAAAGCCTCCATCAGCTTGATGCCGGTTAGCTTGTAGAAGGTTTTGTAGACGGAGGGGTTCAGGGCTTCGCCGGCAATGGTGCAATATCTCAGGGCGGAAAGGTCGTATTTCGTGATGTCCTCGCGGATGAGGTAGCGGAAGATGGTCGGCGGTGCGCAGAGCGAGGTGACGTGGTAATCCTGTATCATCTGCAGCATGTTGGCGGGGGTGAATTTCTCGTGGTCGTACACGAAGACGGTGGCGCCCACTATCCATTGGCCGTAAAGTTTGCCCCAGACGGCTTTCCCCCAGCCGGTGTCGGCGATGGTCAGGTGCAGGTCGTCGGGCTTGAGGTTGTGCCAGAAGGCGGCCGTGACGATGTGTCCCAGGGGATAGGTGAAGTCGTGCGCCACCATCTTGGGCTGGCCGGTGGTGCCCGAGGTGAAGTAGAGCAGCGAGATGTCGTCGTTGGCGTTGGGGAAGGCCGGGCGCCGGAAAGGCGCCGCCGCCTCGATGCCCTTGTGGAAATCCTCGAAACCTTCGGGTACCAGCGGCCCGACGGAGACGATTTTTTCTATTGAAGGCGATTCGGGCAAAGAAGCCTTCACGTGTTTGCAGATTTCCTCTTCGCCGGCGCAGACAATCACCTTGATGGTGGCCGCGTTGGCGCGATACACGATGTCCTTCTTGGTCAGCAGGTGAGTCGCCGGGATGGCCACGGCGCCCAGCTTGTGGAGGGCAACGATGGCGTACCAGAACTCGTAGCGACGCTTGAGGATGAGCATCACCATGTCGCCATGGCCGATGCCAAGCGATTGGAAATAGGAGGCCGTGCGGTCGGTCTGTTCCTTGATGTCCGCGAAGCTGAAGTCGCGGTGCGCGCCCTTGTCGTTGGTCCAGCAAAGCGCCCGCTTCTGCGGGTCTATGCGCGCCCATTCGTCTACTACGTCATAAGCGAAGTTGAAATGCTCCGGGACGATTATCTTGAGGTTCTTCCGAAAGTCTTCTTCCGACTTGAAGGAGGTCTGTTTCAAAAATCTTTCTACCATGTAAATAATTATGAGTTATGAGTTATGAGTTGGGCTTTTGCCACCTGACAAAGTGCCGTTGCACGCATGTAATGCGGTTTTGCCACCTGGCAAAGTGCCTTTACACGCATGTAATGCGATTTTGTCACTCGACATAAGTCCGTTACATGCATGTAATGCGGTTTTGTCACCTGACAAAGTGCCTTTGCACGCATGTAATGCGGTTTTGTCATCCGGCAGTCCAAAACTTTCAATTTTCAACTTTCAATTTTCATTTTATAGGATGACGGCCAGGAAAAGGACTTTCTCCCCGTCAAGGGCTTTCATGCCGTGCGGCAGTTGCGAATCGAAATAGATGCTGTCGCCGGATTCCATGATGATGTCTTTGCCGCTGATTTGGAACAGCAGGCGCCCGGAAAGGATAAGGTTAAACTCCTGCCCGGAATGGCTGTTAAGATAGAGCGGTTCGTCTTCGGGTTTGGGATGCACGGTAACTAAGAAAGGGTCGGCCTTGCGTCCGGCGAAACCGGCGGCCAGCGATTGGTATTTGTAAGCTTTCGAGCGTTCCACGGCTACGCCTCTTCCCCGGCGTGTGACGAAATAACTGCTCATTTTCGGCTCGTCGCCAAACATGAGCGTGGTCAGTTCCACTCCCTGCGCCTCTGCGATTTTGTGGAGGATGCTGACCGATAAATCGGCCGTCCCGCTTTCCATTTGGCGGTAAGCTTCCGCCTCCAAACCGCAGGAGGCAGCCATTCCTTCCACATCCAGACCCAGGGCTTCGCGCAGCCCCTTCAGCCTTTCGGCTA
Organism: Tannerella sp.; assembly: GCA_031262895.1. Lineage (GTDB taxonomy): Bacteria > Bacteroidota > Bacteroidia > Bacteroidales > Tannerellaceae > JAISGW01. Next base: position 3,705 of record JAISGW010000219.1, read on the forward strand.
TCTGTTCTATCTGTTCGTCCATATATTTATAAATGATTCGTTTGATTGTGATTGTTAGGGATTCGCGACAAAGGTACTATCTTTGCACGATATATAATAAAGGATATGATTATAGTCAGTAATTTGGATTTGCAATTCGGCAAACGTATTTTATTCCAAGACGTCAATTTGAAGTTTACTCCCGGCAATTGTTACGGCATCATCGGCGCTAACGGGGCGGGGAAATCCACCTTTCTTAAGATACTGAGCGGCGATCAGGAGCCGACACGGGGCACGGTCGTGCAAGGGCCGGGCGAACGCATGTCGGTGCTCAGCCAGGACCACTTCGCCTTCGACCAGTACACGGTATTGGATACCGTACTGATGGGGCACAGTTCGCTTTGGGAAGTGATGCGTGAGAAGGATGCCTTGTACGCCAAGACCGATTTCAGCGATGCTGACGGGTTGCGCGCCGCCGAGCTGGAAGAGAAATTCGCCGAGATGGAGGGATGGAACGCCGAGAGCGATGCGGCCAGCCTGCTCAGCGGCCTGGGGATAAA
>JAISGW010000222.1 GCA_031262895.1 Tannerella sp.
GAAGCCTTCTTGGCTGCCATCGGCCCGGCTACGAAAATCGTTTACCTCTGTTCGCCCAACAATCCGACGGGCAATGCGCTTCCGTTGGAAAGCCTTCGGCGGGTAGCGGATTCCTTTGAAGGAATCACGGTCGTTGATGAGGCCTATATAGACTTTTCCGCTTCCCCTTCCTGTCTGGAGCTGCTGCCTTCACATCCCAACTTAGTCGTTCTTCAGACCTTGTCGAAGGCCTGGGCGGGGGCGGGTATCCGCTTGGGCATGGCCTTCGCTTCGGAGGCCATCATTTCCCTGCTGAGCAAGGTCAAGTATCCGTATAATATCAGCTTGCCCTCGCAGGAAAAGGCTTTTGAAATATTGTCCCGTACGGCGGAAAAGGCCGGGGAGGTACGCCTGCTCCTGAACGAACGCGGACGCATGGCCACGGCTTTGCAAGGGCTGTCTTTTGTGCGTAAGGTCTATCCTTCGGATGCCAATTTCCTTTTGGTGCGGGTAGATGATGCCGATGGGAGGTATCGCGGATTAGTGGCGCAGGGTATTGTTGTGCGCAACCGCAACCGCGTCTGCCTTTGCGAGGGCTGCCTGCGCATCACCGTCGGCTCCCCCAAAGAAAACGACGCCTTGTTGCGCGCCCTCGGAAGCTAAAATTTCCTTTCTCCTACTTGTAACACGGCTTCAAGACCTCTTGAAGTGGCATTACACGCATGCAACGGACTTTCAAGACCTCTTGAAGTGGCTTTGCGTGCGTGTAACGGGCTTTCAAGACCTCTTGAAGTGGCATTACATGCGTGTAACGGACGTTCAAGACCTCTTGAAGTGGCATTACATGCATGTAACGGACTTTCAAGACCCCATTTTACTTGTATTCTTGCCAACTCTTGATTTGCACCTCGTCGAGCGGGATGGTGCAGAAGGCTGTGATGAAGGCGTCGGCCCGGCGCGCATTGGTGATGAGCGGAATGTTCAGGTCGATGGCCGTGCGGCGTATCTTGTAGCCGTTGTCTAATTCGGTAGCCGTGAGGTTGCGGGGAATATTGACCACCATGTCGATTTCCTTCTCGTGCATCAGCCTCAGGGCTTGGGGTTCCTCCTTCTCGCTCGGCCAGTACACGCGGGTGCTCTCTATGCTATTTTCCTCGAAGAAGCGCCAAGTGCCGCCGGTGGCGTATATCTTGTAGCCCTTGTCGAGCAGCAGGCGGGCGGAGTCGAGCAGGCTGGCCTTTTGCTTGGCCGCGCCGGTAGAGAGCAGGATGCTCTTTTTCGGGATGCGTTGCCCGACGGCGAGCATGCTCTTCAAGACGGCCTCGGAGGTGTCGTCGCCCAGGCAGCCCACTTCGCCGGTGGAGGCCATGTCGACGCCCAGCACGGGGTCGGCCTTCTGCAGGCGGTTGAAGGAGAACTGCGAGGCCTTGATGCCTACGTAGTCGAGATCGAACTCGCTCTTGGTGATGCGCGGCACCTGCAGGCCCAGCATGATGCGGGTGGCCAGGTCGATGAAGTTTATCTTCAGTACTTTCGAGACGAAGGGGAAGCTGCGCGAGGCGCGGAGGTTGCATTCGATGACTTTTATCTCGTTGCCTTTGGCCAAGTATTGGATGTTGAAGGGGCCGGAGATGTTCAGCTCGTGGGCAATTTGCCGGGAGACGCGCTTGATGCGGCGGACGGTTTCCACGTAAAGCTTCTGGGCGGGGAACTGTATGGTCGCGTCGCCGCTGTGCACGCCTGCGAATTCTATATGTTCGGAGATGGCATAGAGGATGATTTCCCCCTTTTCGGCCACGGCGTCCATTTCGATTTCCTTGGCATTTTCGATGAATTTGCTGACCACTACCGGATGCTTCTGGCTGACGTTGGCGGCCAGTTGCAGGAAACGTTCCAGTTCTTCGCTGTTGGAGCAGACGTTCATGGCCGCCCCCGAAAGCACGTAGCTGGGGCGCACCAGGACGGGGAAGCCGACCTCGGCCACGAAGGCGTTGATGTCGTCCATGGAGGTGAGTTCCTGCCAGCGCGGCTGGTCCACGTGTATGCGGTCGAGCATGGCCGAGAACTTGTGGCGGTCTTCGGCATTGTCAATGCTCTGCGCCGTGGTGCCGAGGATGTGCACGCGCTGCTCGTCGAGGCGCATGGCCAGGTTGTTGGGGATTTGCCCGCCGGTCGAGACGATGACGCCGTGCGGGTTCTCCAGGTCGTGGATGTCCATGACGCGTTCGAAGGTGAGCTCGTCGAAATACAGGCGGTCGCACATGTCGTAGTCGGTCGACACCGTTTCGGGATTGTAATTGATCATCACCGAGCGCCAGCCTTCGCTGCGGATGGTGTTGAGGGCCTGCACGCCGCACCAGTCGAATTCCACGGAGCTGCCGATGCGGTAGGCGCCGGAGCCGAGCACGATGATGGAGCGCCGGTCGCCTTCATACTGCACGTCGCTTGTTATGCCGCCGTAGGTGAGGTAGAGGTAATTGGTTTGCGCCGGATATTCGGCAGCCAAGGTGTCGATTTGCTTGACGACGGGGAATATCTTGCGTGACTTGCGTTCCTGACGCACGCGCAGACTGGCCTTTTCGCCGTCCATGGTGTCCTTGTAAAGGGCGCGGGCGATTTGGAAGTCGGAGAAGCCCTTGCGTTTGGCTTCACGGAAAAGTTCGTCGCTCACGGCTTCTATGGAGGGAAGCTCCTCCAGCGCCTCGGCCGTGAGGATGATGCCGTGCAGCTTTTGGAGGAACCACTTGTCTATCTTGGTCAGTTCGTGAATCTGGTCCACGTCGTAACCGGCGCGGAAGGCTTTGGAGATGGCGAAGATGCGCCGGTCGGTCGGCTCGTGCAGGGCCTTGTCGATGTCGGGCAATACCAGCTCCTTATTTTCCACGAAGCCGTGCATGCCCTGGCCTATCATGCGGATGCCTTTCTGTATGGCTTCCTCGAAGCTGCGTCCGATGGCCATGACTTCGCCCACCGATTTCATGCTGGAACCCAGCTCGCGGTCCACGCCGTGGAACTTGCCCAAGTCCCAACGGGGTATCTTGCAAACCACGTAGTCGAGGGCCGGCTCGAAGAAGGCCGAGGTCGTCTTGGTGACGGCGTTCTTCAGGTCGAACAGGCCGTATCCCAGACCCAGTTTGGCAGCGACGAAGGCCAGCGGGTAGCCCGTCGCCTTCGAGGCCAGCGCCGAGGAGCGGGAAAGACGGGCGTTCACCTCAATGACGCGGTAGTCCTCGCTTTCCGGGTCAAGGGCGTATTGCACGTTGCATTCGCCGATGATGCCGATATGGCGTATGATGCGTATGGCCAGGGCGCGCAACTTGTGGTACTCCGTGTTGCTGAGCGTCTGCGAGGGGGCGATGACGATGCTTTCGCCGGTATGTATGCCCAGCGGGTCGAAGTTATCCATGTTGCAGACGGTGATGCAGTTGTCGAAGCGGTCGCGCACCACCTCGTATTCTATTTCCTTCCAGCCTTTGAGGCTCTTTTCTACCAGCACCTGCGGGGAGAAGGAGAAGGCCTTTTCCGTCAGGGTCACCAGCTCCTCCTCGTTATCGCAGAAGCCGCTGCCCAGACCGCCGAGGGCGTAGGCGGCGCGGATGATGACGGGATAGCCCAAGTCTTTGGCGGCCTGCTTGGCGTCCTCGATGTTCTCCACAGCCTCGCTCTTGATGGTCTTGACCTGGATTTCGTCGAGTTTCTTGACAAACAGTTCGCGGTCTTCCGTGTCCATGATGGCCTGCACAGGCGTGCCCAGCACACGGACGTTGTATTTCTCCAGCACCCCGCTGCGGTAGAGCGCCACGCCGCAGTTGAGGGCCGTCTGCCCGCCGAAGGCCAGCAGGATGCCCTCGGGGCGTTCCTTCTCAATGACCTTTTCCACGAAGAAGGGGGTGACGGGCAGGAAGTAGACCGTGTCGGCCACGCCTTCCGAGGTCTGCACCGTGGCGATGTTCGGATTGATGAGCACCGTCTCCATGCCTTCTTCGCGCAACGCCTTGAGCGCTTGCGAGCCGGAGTAGTCGAACTCCCCGGCTTCACCTATTTTCAATGCTCCCGAACCAAGAACCAATACCTTTTTTAATGGAGAATGGAGAATGGAGAATGGAGTATTGTCGGACGTGGCCTTTGCTGTTTCATTCTCCATTCTCCATTCTCTATTTTCCATTGATTGGGCGAACCAGTCGAAGATGAACTCCGTGTCAATGGGGCCGCTGCAGGCTTCGGGGTGGAACTGTGAGGAGAAGAAGGGCTTGGTCTTGTGGCGCACGCCCTCGTTGGTGCCGTCGTTCATGTTGAGGAAGAGCGGTTCCCAATCGGCGCCCAATGTATCGTTGTCTACGGCATAGCCGTGGTTTTGCGAGGTGATGAAGCATTTGTCCGTGCCGACTAAACGCACGGGTTGGTTATGGCTGCGATGCCCGTATTTCAGTTTGTAAATGGTAGCGCCACCGGCCTTGGCCAATAGTTGGTTGCCCATGCAGATGCCGCAGATGGGCTTGTCGCCCGCCAATGCCTTGCGTATGTTTTGCACGGCTGCGTCGCAGGTCTCCGGATCTCCGGGTCCGTTGCTGAGGAAGAGGCCGTCCCATTCCAAAACGTTGAAGTCGTAGTTCCAGGGGACGCGGATAACGCAGAGGTCGCGCTTGAGCAGGCAACGGATGATGTTTTGCTTGACGCCGCAGTCAAGAAGCACGACGCGCTTTTTCAATTGAGAATTGAGAATTGAGAATTGAGAATTGAGTTCTTTCGGAAGGGTATCGAGGGGGAAGGATTGGCTTGAGCCGCCGGGGAGGTAGGCGATGATTTCCTTGCAGGAAACCCTGTCTACATAATTTATATCCTCGTAATGGAAAGCATTCTCTTTTTCCCATTCTTCATTCTCCATTCGGATACTTCCGGTCATCACGCCGTGTTCGCGTAGTATCTTGGTCAAGGCGCGGGTGTCTATGCCGTAAATGCCGGGCACCTTTTCCCTTTTCAGCCAGTCGCCGAGGCTCTCTTTGGCGTTCCAGTGGCTGTATTCCCGACTGTAATCGCTGACAATGATGGCGTCGGCGTAGATGCGGTCGCTCTCCATAAAGGTGGAAAGGCCGTTGGCTTCGGCCGTTTGCGGAGGGACGCCGTAATTGCCTATCAAGGGATAAGTAAGTACCATCAATTGCCCGGCGTAAGAAGGGTCGGTCAGGCTTTCGGGATAGCCCGTCATGGCCGTGTTGAACACCACTTCGCCGCTCACCGGCTGTTCGTAACCGAAGGAATACCCCTCGAAGGAGGTTCCGTCATCCAAAATAAGGGTTGCCCGTTTATTCGTTTGCTGCATATCGCGTCTTGTCTTTGTAATCAATCACTCTGGATAACTAATTGTATCACGGCGCGAAGTTAGCAATTTTTGCCCAAGGCCTGCGTTTTTCTGATGTGCCTGCGAGTTGCTTGCAAAAAGCCTTATATTTGCCAGACATTAATGACTCGTTTTTCCGAAAGGAGAATCAATGAAACGTATCTTACTTATCATCATGTTTGCGTCTATCTTCTCGTTTTTCGCCTCCGGGCTGCGTGCGCAGTCCGACAGCTTGGCTGTGGCCGGGCGGATGCTGGCCTCTTCCTCCTGCCTGATTGTCGACGTGCGTACGCCGGAAGAATATGCCGGAGGACATAACGAAGGCTCCGTCAACATCCCCCTCTCGGAATTGAAATCGGAAACAGCCAGGCTCAAGCCTTACCGCAACCTCATCCTGGTCTGCCGCAGCGGCAAGCGCGCCGGCATGGCGAAACGGGAATTGGAAAAGGAAGGCTTCCGACACGTCTGCAACGCGGGTGGCTGGGAAACCTTGGAGAAGCTGCTGAAAGGTCGGGCGGCTTCCAAATAGACGGATTACTCATTCTAAAAACATAATCGTATGAAAAGAATTGTTTTATTATTTGCAAGCTTTTTATTCGTAGGACTGATGAATGCACAAGAAACATCCAATGTTATCAAGCTGGTAGCACCCGACAAGAGTGGCGGCCAGCCTACGATGAAGGCCTTTGCCAAACGGCACTCCGTGCGCGAGTTCGCTCCCGAAGCGCTGAAGGCGAAAGACCACTCTACGCTGCTTTGGGCCACCGACGGCATCAACCGCCCCTCCAGCGGCATGCGCACGGCCCCTTCGGCCATGAACAAACAGGACGTCGATGTCTATGTGGTACTTCCCCAAGGGGCTTACCTTTATAATGCCAAGGAACACGCCCTACATTTGATAGCCAAAGGCGACTACCGCGCCGATGTGGCCGGTGCGCAGGAAGCTGTCAAGACCGCGCCCCTGTTCTTAGTCTATGTCTCCGACCCCAGCCGTTTCGGCACGCATGTTCCCGCCGAGGCCGGCCGTACGATGGGCTGCATTGACATCGGCATCGTCGTCGAGAATGCCTGCCTGGCCTGCTCTTCGCTGGGCTTGTCGGTCGTTCCCCGCGCCACGATGAACCAAACGCAACTGAAACAGGTGTTGAAACTGAAGGATACGGAAATCCTTGGCATGAATACCCCTGTCGGCTATCCTAAAAAGTAAGGCAAGGTGAGAGTTTTCCTTGCCTCCCTTTTTGCCCAGCTCCTGTTGAACCCTTACGTGTTCTGGAGGAGCTGGAAGGCTATTCCACCCCGCCTTGTTTGGAGAATTCCCTTGGCGGGGATTTTTTTTGCCGAACTGCTGCTCTTCTTTTTCGGCTATTTCTTTCACGACAGTCTGTCGGATGGGCCGATGCAGTTCATTCTGTACGTCTGCGGCACTTGGTATATCGGCCTGCTCTACCTGACCCTCTGCCTCATTTGCTTAGAGGCTCTCCGCCTGAGCGACCGCCTTTTCCATTGGTTCCCCCGTTTTGTCAGGGTGCATTGGTCCGGCTTAAAACTGGGCCTTTTCTTTATTGTCCCTCTTTTCGTGGCCGGCCTGCTCGTGCGCGGCAATTGGGTGGTGCGACATCCCGTCGTCCGCCATTTGTACCTCAACCTCCCCAAAGGGGAGGGAAACCGGCGCGACAGTTTGAAAATCGTGTTGATGAGTGACCTGCACATCGGCGAGATGATCGGTAAGAAGATGGTGGAACACGAGGTGGCGCTCAGCAACGCGCAGCATCCGGACCTGGTCGTGCTCGTCGGCGACCTGCTTGACTTAGACCTGCACGTGGCCGAACGCGACAACATTGCCGCCGACCTGCGTGCTTTCCGCGCGCCTCTGGGCGTTTATGCCGTCAACGGTAACCACGAAT
>JAISGW010000018.1 GCA_031262895.1 Tannerella sp.
GGTCGATGCCTTGATAAAAGGCTTGGAGCGTGTCCGGCAGATGATGCATGTCAAATAAGAAACATCCGTTGCTCCTTCCCTTTCTGGAAGCCGGGCGCTTAGAAGCCGGCTGCGACGAGGCCGGGCGCGGCTGCCTGGCCGGACCTGTCTTTGCCGCGGCGGTCGTTTTGCCCGACGATTTCCCGGACGAAGGCCTCAACGACAGCAAACAGCTCAGCGAAAAGGAACGTTACCGCCTGCGCCCCCTCATCGAGGCGGGGGCGCTCGCCTTTGCCGTAGGCAGCGCATCCGCCGAAGAAATAGACCGCCTGAACATCCTTCGCGCCTCCATATTGGCCATGCACCGCGCCATCGGGCAGCTTGCTCTCCGCCCGCAACATCTCCTCGTTGACGGCAACCGCTTCCTGCCTTACGAGGACATCCCGCATACGACCATCGTCAAGGGCGACGGCAAATATCTCAGCATCGCCGCCGCTTCCATCCTGGCCAAGACGTACCGCGACGATTATATGCGGCAATTGGCGGCCGAGTATCCCGCTTATCATTGGGAAGAAAACAAAGGTTATCCTACGGCCGCCCACCGGGAAGCCATTCGTCTTTACGGTCCGACACCCTATCATCGCCGCAGTTTTAAATGGATATAAGGTTGCAAACATTCCTCGCCGAACATGCCGACGACGACTTGGAGCGCCTGTTGCTTTCAGCTTCGCGTTATCCCGGCATAGATGTGCCTTGGGTCGTTACGCAGCTTGCCGCCCGCCGACATCTGCGCCATAAGTTGCCGGGCTGGTTGGCTCATCCGGAGATCATTTTCCCCTCCACCCTTTCGGCCGAGCAATGTTCTTCGGAAGCTACGGCCTGTTACAAGCAAAGCTTGGTGGAAGCGGGCGTTTCTGTTTGCGACCTCTGCGGCGGACTGGGCGTAGATGCCTATTTCTTCGCCCAAAAAGCGGAGAAAGTGGTTTATATGGAAAGACAGGCGGCTTATTGCGAGGCGGCGCGCCATAATTTTGCCGTCTTGGGTGCCGATAACATAGAAGTGCGTGAAGGGGATGCGGAAGCCTTGCTGGACGGCCTGCCCGAGATGGGCCTCATTTACGTGGACCCGGCCAGGCGTGGGCTTGGAGGGCGCCGCCTCTTCGCCCTGCAAGACTGCGAACCCGATTTGCTCCGTCTGCTACCCCGTTTGTGGACGCATACTTCCAAGGTCATTGCCAAGCTTTCGCCCATGGCCGACCTCCGCCAATGCCTCGCCTTGCTGCCCGCCACGGCCGAGGTGCACGTGCTCTCCCTGCGCAACGAATGCAAGGAGTTGCTCTTTGTGTTGCAAAAGGATGCGGCTAAGTCATCTTTGCCGGACCCGCCGGTGTATGCCGTGAACCTGTCGGCTGAAAGTGAAGCCATCTTCCGCTTCTCTTTGGAGGAAGAGCGCGCCTTGCAGGTGGAATATGTGCCGGTGCAGGCTTATCTCTACGAACCGAATGCCGCCCTCCTCAAGGCCGGGGCTTTCAAGAGCATTACCCGCCTCGGCGTGGGCAAGCTGCAGGCGGATAGCCACCTGTACACTTCAGCGGAAGAACTGCCGGACTTTCCCGGCCGGCGTTTTAAGGTGGAAGAAATCATCCCTTTCGGGCGTTCCGGCACTAAGAATTTGAAGAAACGCCTGCCGAAAGCGAATATCAGCGTGCGCAATTTCCCTTTGGGCGCCGACGAATTGCGGCGTCGCTTGGGCATAAGCGAGGGCGGCGAAGAATATCTCTTCGCCACCACCTTGTCCGACGGCAAAAGAGCTTTGCTCCGTTGCCGGAAAACGAAATAAGACATTGAATTTATTCTTCCGAAACTTCTCCCAAGGTGCCGTTCTCGCATTTGACGACCCGGGCGGGGAAGTTGTGCACCATATTATAATTGTGCGTCGTCATGATGACGGCCGTTCCTTTGCGGCCGATTTCGTGCAGGAGCTGCACGATTTGCGCGCTGGTTTCCGGGTCAAGGTTGCCGGTAGGCTCGTCGGCCAGCACTAATTTGGGATGGTTCAGCAAGGCGCGGGCGATGACGATGCGCTGCTGCTCGCCGCCCGACAGCTCGTGCGGCATCTTATAGCCCTTGTTCGGCATGCCGACCTGCTCCAAGACTTCGGCAATGCGTCCGCTTATCTCTTTGTCCCGGTTCCATCCGGTCGCTTCGAGCACAAACTCCAGGTTCTTTTCGACCGTGCGATCCATGAGCAGTTGGAAATCCTGAAAGACGATGCCCAACTGGCGGCGCAGGAAAGGGACTTCTTTCGGTTTGATTTTGCAGAGGTCGAAGCCCATCAACCGGGCTTCTCCTTTGGCGATGGGGATTTCATGGTAAAGGGATTTCAGCAGGCTGCTTTTGCCCGAGCCTACCTTGCCTATCAGGTAGATGAACTCGCCTTCCTGCAAGGTGAGCGAAGCTTCCCGCAAGACGTAATTCTCGTCGCGCAGGATATCTATTTTGGAAAGGAGCAACAAAGGCTGCTTTTCCGCCTCCGGCTCCTGTGCTGCTGTCCCCGTTTTTTCCATCATTTATTCTTTATGCCGCTTTTCCAGTTCTACGGCCAGGTCACCCATGCTCAATCCTTTGCTGGTAAGTAAGACGATGAGATGGTATATCAGGTCGGAGGCTTCATAAACCAGACGGTCTTCGGTGCCGTTGGTAGCTTCGATGACGGTTTCCACGGCTTCTTCGCCCACCTTTTGCGCCATGCGGTTGATGCCGGCTTTGAAAAGGGAGGTGGTGTAAGAGCCTTCGGGCATCTCTTTGTGCCTTTTTTCAATGAAAGCACCCAGATATTCCATGAAGGCAAGGCTGGAAGGTTTGTTTTGCTCGCCGAAACAGGTGTCTGCGCCGGTATGGCAGACCGGGCCGGCAGGGATAGCCTTGATGAGGAGGGTATCGTTGTCGCAATCCGGCAGGATGTCGGATACTTTTAAGGTGTTCCCACTGGTTTCGCCTTTCATCCACAGGCGTTGTTTCGTGCGGCTAAAGAAGGTGACGTAGCCGGAACTCTTTGTTTTTTCCAAGGCTTCTCGGTTCATGAAGCCCAACATCAGTACCCGTCCGGTACGGGCATCTTGTATGACGGCGGGGAGTAGCCCCCCCATTTTATCAAAGTCCAAATCCATGCTATAAAGGCTTATAAAAGTTTGCGCAAATATACGCCAAATTAGTGAGCCGCAGGCAGCGGCACTGCTTCTTGCCCTTCCAACCGCAAAAGGAGGGGCAGGGAGTTTTTGGCCGAAGGGAAAAGCCAGGTTTTCTCTTTTAAATTCCAGGAGGCCAAGGGCGGTGCTGCCAAGGAAAGCCGCCAATTCAACCCGTTCTCCGGTTTAGTCTCCGAGCGTACCCATTCGCCTTCCGCCGCGTAGGCGTAATTGCCGGCCAAGGGATTTTCCCCGTTTTGGAAGCCTTCCATTTGTCCGGCTAAGCGGAAGGTGTGTTCCAAGAGGCCGTTCAGGTAAGTCAGGGCGGCCAGGCAGCCGATGGCTTGCAAACGGGCTTGCCTGCCCGGGTCCTTTTGGATATGGCCGAACAAGCCGCCGGTGATGACCGGGAAAATGGTATCGCCTTGGTTTAAAGTGCCGGCGGCGTAACAATGGGATACCCTTGCGTAGGCGAAGGCTTGCTTGCCCTTGACCCGGGCAGACAGCGTGCCGATTAAACCGCCGAGCATGCCCCTGCGGGAAAACAAGGCGGCCGCATTATAGCAATTGCGAAGGAGGAAATCGCCCGTGGCAATGGCGCCCGAAGCCGCCTCCCCGGTCGTGCCTATGGCCGAGGCGTAGCCGATCAAGCCGCCCGTGGAAGCGGAGCCGCTACGCAGGCGCACCCTTCCGCCTTGTACGGCGCCCCGGTTGGCCGAGGTACTTAGGTTTAGGCGCCCCAGTCCGTGAAAGGGGCTGCGGGTTTGTCCCTCGGCGTAGCTGGAGCCGTCGACATAGCCGACCAGCCCGCCCGTGTACGTGAGGGATTGCGGGCAAAAGGCCGTTCCTCCCCTGATGTCGCCGGTATTTAGGCAGTAGGCGATTCCGGCCTCTGACCGGCTCTCCTCTTTTCCGTAAGTATTGCCGTTTGCATAAACGTAGCCGACCAAGCCTCCCGTGGCGGAAAGGGCTTCACCTCCGGTCACCGAGCCGCCCCGCACCGTCCCGCTGTTTTTGCAATGGAGCAGGAGCAGCCGGCCGGCAGATTTGCCGCCCGTATCGGCATAACTCCGACAGCCTGCCTTGCCGACCAGCCCGCCCGTGTGGGCGGTGAAGGCCGTATCGGCGTGCACCGTCCCGCTGTTGCTGCAATCTTCCAAGCGAATCACCGCCTCTCCCCCGTCGGAGCTGGCGGCGCAGCATTCGCCTATCAGGCCGCCCGTTTGCGTGGTTTCCGTCCCGTTGGCATAGACGGCCACGCGGTCATTGTGGCAGTTGCGGATGATGATGGAATCTTCCGTGCAATAGGCATAACCGGCCAGGGCGCCGGAGCGGGCCGTTTGCTCGCGGTTCCCTCCCCAGATGCGGCCGCCTTCGATGCTGAGGTTTTCCACGCGGGCGCCATTGCCCAGGCAGCCGAACAGGCCGGAAGCCGGGAAAAGGTTGTCGCTGCCGTGGACGCCGAGGTAAAGGTTGCGTATGCATTTGCCGTTGCCGTCGAAGATGCCCCGGAAGGGATACTCGGCTTCCGTGCCGATGGGTATCCAATAGTGGGCGCCCAGGTCCAAATCTGCCGTAAGGCGGAAATAAACGCCGGGGAAGCCCTTGCTTTTATACGCATTGGCTTGGTCGGCCAAGGCAACCAAATCGCTGACGGAAGCAATCAAGTAAGGGGATGCTTTCGTTCCGTGGCCGGCAAAGCCCAAGGAGGAGTCGTCCGTGTACCAATCGCCTTTCTGTGCCCGGAGCGTAGCGGAGGAGGTAATGAAGAGGAAGAGCGTAAGAAGGGAAAGTATCCGAGACATTTCGGTTTGATGCTGCACAGGTCGCTAACGGAAGATATAACCTAAGGAGAAGGTCATACTGTTCTGATGTACGGAAGGAGTATTGTCCAGGCGTTCGGCTCTGCGGTCGAGGAAGCCGCCCAAGAGGCGGATGGAAAAGAACAACCCCCGGTATTCGACGGCTATTCCGGCATTGGCGTCCAAATCGAAATCCCGCACCTTGGCGGGAGAAAAGGGAGTCGCACCCTCGTCCAAGGCTAACAGTTGCTTGCCTTTCACTTTGCTGTGCAGCTTGAAGTCGAGGGCCGGACCGGCGAAGACCGTCATGCGTACACCCGAGATGGGGATATTATAGGCCAAGTTGACCGGTATTTGCAAGGCGTAGGAAGAGAGTTCGTTTTTCAGGCCGAATTCCCCGCTTGCCGCCATCTTTTCCGAGAGGAAGGAGCCGCTTTCAAAGGCAAAGAGCAATTCCGGGCGCAGGGAGAAGCGCTGCCGCAGGTGGATGTCAAGCAAAGCGCCCAAGTTGGCGCCTACCCGGGCGCCCGAACGGTAATCCATGTCCATGCGTTGCACCAAGGCGGAGCGGGAAATGCCTATGCTGCCTCCCCAGCCTATCTTGGCGCTGGCAGGTACGGCCGGCAAAAGGACGAAAAGCAGGAAGCCGAGTGTTTGGGAGAAATTTTTCATGCGGTTCAACTCTTTTTCTTCATGGGGGCAAATTTACAATAGAGTTATGAATTATGAGTTATGAATTATGAGTTTGCGGGGCCGTGAAAAAATTCACAAGCTTCCCCAGACGCAGGGAAGCCCGTGAAAAAATTCACAGCCTTCCCCAGGCTCAGGGAACGTCATGAAAAAATTCACAGCCTTCCCCGAAGCTCAGGGAACGTCGTGAAAAAATTCACGGCCTTCCCCGAAGCTCGGGGAGCATCGTGAAAAAATTCACAGCTTCCCCCAAACTCATAACTCATAATTCATAACTCATAATTCCCGTACCTTTGCCGGAAATAGCATGATTCTACAAAACTTCATCAAATGAAAGCGATTTATCTTTCCCTCTTGCTGGCTGCCGGCTTGAACGCTTACGGCCAGAAGGTGGTCGACTTGGTCGACCCGATGATAGGCACTGTTCGAATGGGGCATACCTTTCCCGGCGCCTGTGTACCTCACGGCATGGTACAGCTCAGTCCCGATACCGATACCATCCCCCACGACGTGGACGGGAAATACCAAAAGGACGTTTACGCTTATTGTGCCGGGTATCAATACAGCGATTCCAGCATTGTGGGCTTCAGCCATACCCACCTCAGCGGGACCGGCCATTCCGACCTGGGCGACATCCTCATCATGCCCTTCACGGGGAAGCCCGTGCTGAATCCCGGTACGGCCGCCCATCCGGAAACGGGCTATCGTTCGCCCTTCTCGCACGCCACGGAAAAGGCATCGCCCGGCTATTATGAGGTGCGCTTGGACAAATTCGGCATCCTGGCCCAACTGACCGCCACCGAGCGGGTCGGCGTACACCGTTATACTTATCCTGCCGGCGAAAAGCCGGAGATACTCCTCGACCTCATCCACGGCATTTACAACTACGACGGGAAGACGCTTTGGGCTTCCCTGCGCGTGGAGAACGACTCGTTAGTCACCGGCTACCGTATCACCGACGGCTGGGCGCGCGAGAACTATACCTATTTCGCCATCGCTTTCTCTTCGCCCATTCGGCATTACGGTTATGTGGAGAAGGAGCGGCCCAAGTACAACGGCTTCTGGGGCAAGTTCCCCAAGACGGACTTCCCCGAAATGGCCGGGCGGAAAATCGTGGCCTGGTTCGATTTCGGCCAAGAAGCGCCCCGGGTGCTGGAATTGCGCGTCGCCCTTTCGGCCGTTTCTACGGCAGGTGCCGTACGCAACCTGCGCGCCGAGGCCTTGGGAAAGAGTTTCGAGCAAATCCATGCCGAGGCCGTACAGAAATGGGAGAAGGACCTCTCGCGCATAGAGGCGCAAGGGCCTAAAGACAAGCTGACGCAACTGTACACTTCGCTTTACCATACGCTCATCCATCCGACCTTGTACATGGATGTGGACGGGCAATACCGGGGCATAGACCACAACATACACAAGGCCGAGGGTTTCACGAACTATACGGTTTTCTCCGTTTGGGACACCTACCGCGCCCTGCATCCGCTCTTCAACCTGATTGACCGCAGCCGCAGCCGCGATTTTGTAGAGTCCATGCTGGCACATTACGACCAGAGCGTCCACAAGATGCTGCCTGTTTGGTCGCTGATGGGCAACGAAGGCTGGTGCATGATTGGCTACCATGCCGTTTCCGTGCTGGCCGACGCCTTGACCAAAGGCATCGCCATCAACAGGCAGCGCGCCTTGGACGCTATGGTGCATACCTCTAACGTGCCTTATTACGGCGATATCCGTGATTACCTCCGCTACGGCTACGTGCCGGTCGACCGTTCAGGGGAAGGTGCTTCGCAAACCCTGGAATACGCCTACGACGATTGGGCCATTTACCATACGGCTTTGCTCTGCGGCAATGACAGCTTGGCCGCCCGTTACGCCAAGCGGGCCATGAATTACAGGAATGAATTCGACCCGGCCTCGCAGTTCGTCGGCGCCCGCCTTGCCGACGGCGGCTGGAAGAAACCCTTCAGCCGGCTCAGCACCCAGGGGCAGGGTTTCACCGAGGGTAATGCATGGAACTATACCTTCTACGCTCCCCAGGATGTGCGCGGCCTCATCCGTGAGATGGGCGGCGACGCCAAATTCGTGCGGCGCTTAGACAGCCTCTTCACCATGCACCTGCCCGATGCCTTCTTCGCCGAGACGGAAGACGTCACCCGCGACGGCATCCTCGGCGGCTACGTGCAAGGCAACGAACCCAGCCATCATATCCCTTACCTGTATATGTACACCTCGCAGCCTTGGAAGACGCAATACTGGCTGCGCGAAATCATGGACCGCATGTACCGCGACGGCATCGGCGGCCTTTGCGGCAACGACGACTGCGGGCAGATGTCGGCCTGGTACATCTTCACGGCCATGGGCTTCTATCCCGTTTGCCCCGGTTCCGACCAGTTCGTCATCGGCGCCCCGTATTTTCCTTTGTTAAAGGTGTACTTGGAGAACGGGAAGACCATCACGATACGGGCCGATAAGGTGAGCGACAAGATGCGTTACGTGAAGAGCCTCCGTTTGAACGGCAAACCTTACAACAAGGCTTATCTTACATACAACGACCTCAGGAACGGCGCCGAGCTGGATTTCGAAATGTCGGCCAAGCCGAACAAGCATCGCCTGTTCACCGGTGCCGATGCCCCATACTCCATGAGCCGTTGAAACGCTTATTCGGCCTTGTTCCGCACTTGCTTGTAAAGGATACCGCCCAGAGCGGCGACCAAAATGATGTAAACAGGTGAGAGGCCGCCGAGCCAGATCAACAGGGCGGCAGCCATAGCGATGAGGGCGGTTTTCCAGGTAAGGCCGGCCGTGCGGGCGGCCGAAAGGCAGGGTACGGCAATCAGGGCAACCACTGCCGGACGCAGCCCCTTCAGGGCGCGCACCACCCAGGGGTTGTCCTTTATCTGCGTAAAGAAAAGGGCTATGGCCAAAATCATCAGGAAGGAGGGCAGGATGGTGCCGAGAGCGCAAACCAGACTGCCCTTCACCTTTTTGAGCTTATAACCCAAGAAAATGGAGATGTTCACGGCAAAGATGCCGGGCATGGACTGCGAGACGGTGAAGAGGTCGAAGAAATCCTCTTTGGAAATCCAGCCGTGTCCGACGACTTCCCGTTCAATGAGCGGCAACATGGCATAACCTCCCCCTATGGTGAAGGCGCCGATACGGAAAAAGGTCAGGAAGAGCGTCCAGTACATCGTGCGCTTGCCGTCCCTTAACGCCTGCGCACACTATGCCGCGGCGCGGAAGATTCCCTTTGGACTTTCACCTTGGGAGCCTTGGGCTGTTTCGTCTTTTCCTCTTTGGGCGCTTTGGCCGTGCTCGCCCCCCTCTGCTTGGAGGCCTTCTTCACCTTGGCGCCTTTCTTGGAGACCAATTGCGTGGAATCCGGCTGCACGTAAAGCGCCGCATGGAAGGTTGCCAATTGCTTTTCAATGGCCTGCTGTGCCAGATGCAGGGAATCGGTATTGGGGTAAAGCTGTTGCATGGTCTTGTTCATCAGGTTTTCGGTCTTGATGATGTCGCCCTTGAACATGCGGTTGCGGAAATAGTCGTCCATGGAGAGCGTCTTCGCGTTGTTCACGTCGGAGGTCATGATGTGCATCTCGGCCAGGTAAGGGCGTATGCTCTCGTAAGGAACCCAGAAGAGCGGGGTCGTTTCCGTGGCGCTCAAGTCGCCGGCTTGGGTGACCAAGGGGCAAATGGCCAGCGTCTTTACGTCGAAGAGGGAATTGTTCTGGTTGAAATACCAGGCTTCCTTCACGTAATAGGAGAGGACATCGGCCGAAGGAATATCGCTGTCGTTGACCACATAGGTGGTGTCGGCCTTGTTCTTGCCCGTCTTTACCTCATAGTAGATATGCGCCCCGTCGAGGAAATCTTTCAGCTTCAGCAAGTGCGCCTCATCGAAAGGCTCGTATCCGTCCACATACTGGTAAACTTTGATTTTCCCCTCCAAAAAGAGGCGGAAGAGGGTGGAGAAGAGGTTCTCGCTCCCGCCCATGGGACGGGGCGGGTAATAGAGCGGGGCGTTGGCTTCCTTTTTCAGGTCAAGGCGCCGGTAAAGCACGCGCATCCAGCGCGTATTGGCGGGGATGGTTTGTGTCATGCGGGCGTTCAACTCCTGCGCGCGGACACTCAGGCCGTTTGCATTTGCCCCGTTTTGTGTTGTCGGATGCTGTTCGCCCATGGTCATTACGGGCGAGCGCCGCTTCGTCTGGTTGCTTTGCGCTCCGGCGGGCAGGGCGAGCGAAGCCAGCCCCGCCAATAAGCCTATATATAAGATGCCTTTCATACGGATGTAATGTGACTAATTAATGATTACCTGGATAGGCGAGATGGTACGTTCTATGCCGTCGGGGCCGCGGGCCACGACGCGATTAATCCAAAACTGCTTGCCGCGCGGCTGGTTACGTATCCAATCCTTTTGGCGGGCGGTGAAGTTGGTGCCTTCCGCCGTTTCGCGTTGGAAGTTGCCGAAAGAATCGGGGAAGGTCAGCTCGAAGCGCAGCACGGTGAACTGGATGTCGAGTATGCCGTCGTTGATGGCGGCCAGTATGCCGCCGGCCTGCATGAGGTCGCGTTTGGAGATGCTGCCTCCGCGGAACTGCCGGGTATTGCCCGAGGCGTCCTTGTATTCCAGGTAGGGCATGGGGTCGGGCAGCATCTTGATGCGGAAAGGCGTCTTGGCCATTTCCACCCGCCGCCCGTCGGCCATCTGCGCAACCACGGTGACGATGGCCTCTTTGCCCACGGAACCGGCGGCCGGCTTGGCGTTCCAGATGCCCTCGGCCTTTTTCGTCAGCACGGCATTGGAAATGGCGGGATACACATTGCCGGAGGCGATACCCGGCACGGCAATGCGGATGGGATTCTCTATGCCCGCGTAAAGGACATTCATCATGGTCGGCGCCACGGTGGCGCTGGGCTCGGAGACGAAGTATTCGCTTTTGAAGTCGCGGCGCAGGATACTGCCGTCGCTGTTGGGCATTTCGATGTAGCCCTCCACGGGGAAAGTGCCGGTGGAGGTGGCCGTCACGCTGAAGCGTCCATTGGCGTCGGCAGGCAGTTTCTTGCCGTTCACGTAGATGTCGGGCCGCTTGGTGGAGTCGATGGCCGAGAGCACGATATTCGCCTCGTAATTGCTGCCCCGCATGACGTTCTGGCTGAGAGGTACGACCTGTGCCTGTATCTGGTTGACACGGTAGTCGCCGATGTCAACGCTGGCCAACAGGTTGCTCATCACCTCGCCCTGCACGTAGCGGATGTCGCCCTGCAGCTTGGTGAGCATGGTCACGGCAGCCACGACGGGCATGTTCTCGAAGAGGGCGTCTTCCCATTTGCGGGCGGAGAAGCCGGCTTTGTGGGGCGCCTGGGTGGAGAGGCTCTCACGGATGACACGCTGCTTGGCCGTGTCGGGCACCATGCCCACCAGCATGTTGCGGTATGAGTCGATGGCCTCGCGCAATTTGGCGCCTTCGCCGTTGATGGGGGCCAGCATGACGCGGGAGGCCGCTTCCAAGTCGTCCTGATGCTTGATGTTGTTCACGTCGCCCTTCTTCCCGTCGGCCGCCTTGACGATGCGCACCTTCAGCTCCTGCACGTAATTGTACAGGTCTTCGGAGGCCTTGTTCACCTGGATGCCCTTGTTGTACCATTCGCGCACCTTTTCGGGATTGGCCTTGTAATAGGTGGCCAGCTCTTTCGTGACGAGCCGGTTGCGCTGCATGGTGTTGTCGATGGTCTTATGCAGGCTGTCGTCGACCAGCACGAATCCGTCCAGCACCTCCGACGACACGTTGAGCGCCATCATGGCGATGAAGACCAGATACAT
>JAISGW010000051.1 GCA_031262895.1 Tannerella sp.
TTTTTCGTAACATCGCGCACAAATTTGAAGAATCATGAAACCAACGCAAATATGCAATGCCCGTATCATCAATGAAGGACGTTCTTTTATCGGTTCCGTCACCCTGGAAGGTAAGCAGATAGCCGCCGTGAAGGAAGGCTATGCGCCCTTGCCTGCGCACAAGGGCGATGACTGCATAGACGCCGAGGGCAAATGGCTGCTGCCCGGCGCTATTGACGACCAGGTGCATTTCCGCGAACCCGGCCTCACCCGCAAGGGTGACATCCGCAGCGAGAGCCGCGCCGCCGTGGCCGGAGGCGTCACCTCGTTCATGGACATGCCCAACACCCTCCCGCAGACCACTACCCTGGAAGCGCTGGAATGGAAGTTCGAACGCGCGGCGGCCGTTTCCGCTGCCAACTACTCCTTCTTTTTCGGCGGCACCAACGACAACCTTGACGAAATCAAACGGGTAGACAAGCGCCGCGTGCCGGGGCTGAAGCTCTTCCTCGGTTCCTCCACGGGCAATATGTTGGTGGATAACAAGGAAACGCTCAAGCGCATCTTCTCCGAGGTCGACCTCCTGATTGCCGTCCATGCCGAGAAGGAGGAAATCATCCGCCGCAACAAGGCCTATTACCTGGAGAAGTGCGGCCCTTCGCTCGACATCAGCTACCATCCGCTCATCAGGAGCGAGGAAGCCTGCTACGCCAGTTCCGCAGAAGCCGTGGAACTGGCTCTGCGCACGGGGGCACGCCTGCATATCCTGCACCTTTCCACGGCGCGCGAACTGGGACTCCTTGACGGGGGGAAGCCTTTGGCCGAGAAGCAAATCACCGCCGAAGCCTGCATACACCATCTCTGGTTCACCGACGAGGATTATGCCCGGCTCGGCAACCGTATCAAATGGAATCCGGCCGTCAAGACTAAGGCCGACCGCGACGCCTTGCGGCAGGGCCTGCGCGACGGGCGCATAGACATCGTGGCCACCGACCACGCGCCCCATCTCTGGAGCGAAAAGCAGGGCGACTGCCTGACGGCCGCTTCGGGAGGCCCGCTGGTGCAACATGCCTTGCCCGCCATGCTGGAGCTGGCCGCACAGGGCGTCTTTACCTGCGAGGATGTCGTGAATTGGATGGCGCACCGCCCGGCCCAACTCTTCCATATCGACCGGCGGGGTTATATCCGCCCCGGTTATTATGCCGACTTGGTTTTGGTAGAGCCTGATGCCCCTTGGACGGTTTCCAAAGAGAACATCTTTTCCCGTTGTGGCTGGTCGCCTTTTGAAGGCCATACTTTCCGCCACAAGATATGGAAGACCTTTGTTAACGGCCAATTGGTTTACGACCGCGGCAGCATCTATCCCGCTGTGCGCGGCATGGAACTGCAGTATAATAAATGAAGCGGCCTGCATTCATAACCTTCCTGCTTGCTTTGCCGGTAATGGCTCTTGCGCAGACAATAAGCCCGACGGAAGTTCCCGACACCGTGGTCTGGTACACGGAGGGGCACAGCCTTTTCATCGGCGGGCACGGGGCGGTGGCCTACAAGAACAATCCGCCCTGGTATGGCCTGCGGCAGCACATCCGCCACGTGGTGGTGGAAGACGGGATAAGCGACATACGCGACGGAACCTTCGCCGGCATGGACAGCCTGCAGACGCTCTCCCTGCCGCTCACCTTGGAAAGCATCCACGGCCGCCGGGTGTTTGCCGGCTGCAACGCTTTGGATTCCCTCGTCTTGCCGGAAGGCTTCCGCATCCTCTACGTCCGGCTGGGCGGTAGCGGCCTGCGCTACATGCATATCCCGAACAGCGTCTACTATCTGGGCGATAATCTCTTTGACGGATGCGCGCGGCTCTCCGGCGTAGACCTTCCCAATGATATTTCGACTATTCCCCGCTATTGTTTCAGGAATTGTGTCCGTCTGGAATCCATCGTCATCCCACCACAGGTGGAAGCCTTGAGCGAAGGGGCTTTCGCGGGTTGCATTCGCCTGCGCCGGGTGCAATTGCCCGTCTGCCTGCAGCATATTTACGAACAGGCTTTTAAAGGCTGCAATAGCTTGCGCCGCCTTGCCTTGCCCGACAGCACGGACATTGCTTACGGCTTGGACAAATGCGGGGGACTGCAAGACATCCAAACCGGGAAGGACAACCTGCGCTACAAATCCATCGACGGCGTACTGTACGACAAGGCCGGCCGTTGGTTAGAAAAATTCCCGGAAGGGCGCGGCGGCTCTTATACCTTGCCCGACACAGCGGGCATCGGCCTGTTGAGTTTTGCCTATTGCTATAAGTTGCAAAACATCTTCGTTCGCCCGACGCATCCCTTCTACCGCTCCGTGGGCGGGGTGCTGTATAACAGGCGGCGTACGCGGCTGCTCAAGTTTCCTCCCGGGCGTACGCGGGCCGTTGTTCCCGAATCGGTGGACAGCATCTTCGGATACGCCTTCTACTTCTGCGACAAGCTGGCCTCGCTCACCTTGCCGGCCGGGTTAAAGGAAATCGGCCCCAACGCCTTCGACGGCTGCAAGCACATACGGGTGGTTATCGACAAGAGTCCCGTACCGCAGGACATTGACCCGCTGCTCTTCGAAGCCGAAGTGCGGGTAAAGGCCAAACTTTACGTGCCCCGTACAGCCTTGGCCGCCTACAAGAAGGCACCCGGCTGGGGCGACTTCAACCATATCATTGGATTTTAAAAGGAAATAACTTATATGGAAAAACATCTTTTTATTCTTGGCGTAGCCCTTACCTTGGCGGGTCTATCCGCCTGCACGAACGGAAGCTCAAAAGGAGGCCTCGTGAAAGTGCAGGTCGACAAAAGTTATCCGGTACGTCCCATGAAACTCTCGGAAGTGGCCGACTTCTCTTACGTGCAACCCCAAGCCGATACGGCCTATTTCTACAAAGGCCGACCGATTGCGCTTACTGCGCACCGTTTCGTCATGTACGACCGGACTACCGACGGGCTGCTCTTCTTCGACCGTACTACGGGCAAGCCGATCTCCCGATTCAGCCATCACGGAAACGGGCCGCAGGAATATACCTTCATCCAACATGCGGTTTACGACGAGACAAGCGACGAGGTCTTCATTTACGACCCGCATCTCAACCAAATCTTAGTCTACAACTCCAAGGGGACGTACAAGCGCAGTCTTCCTCTGCCTAAGGACTGGCACTCAAACAATACCGCCTCTTTCGATGCGAGCAGCCTGCTTGTTTACGATACCGGATGGGTGCCGAAGCCGGCCCTGCGGAAAGAGCCTGGCTATTCCCCCTTCATGCTCATCTCGAAGACCGATGGGCATATTCTCCAAAAGATAAAGATACCCTGGAAGGACATTGTGTTGGGCGTCCCCTTTTCCCTCAACCAAATCTCAAATTATCTGTACGGTATTACCAACCGCGTGGTTGCCTGCCAGGACGGATATATGCTCTGCAATCCCGAAGCCGACACGGTCTTCTTCTTCGGCAAGGACAGGCAGCCTAAGCCTGTGCTCGTACAGACGCCACCGGCCGCTTCACACGACCCGAAAATCTATCTGGACAATCTGCTCGACGCCCCCTCCTACCAATTCATGGAGGCCGTCACCGTGCAGCGAGCCAAAGGCGCCTTCCCTTTTCCCTCCGTTTACCTGATACGCGACAAGAAAACGGGAAAGATATACACCCAGCAAATCACCCTCGACGACTATGCCGGAAAACAATTGAATTTCTCCCCTCGGCAAGTGGGCAGTGTGGTGAAAGACGGTGCCTGCATCGACCTTGATTTAGGCGAGCTGAAGCAGGCGCTGGCCGCCGGCAAGCTGAGCGGCCGTCTGAAGGCCATCGTTTCCGCTTCGGATGCCGAGAAGGACAACGACATTTACCTGCTCGTTCATTTCAAATGAGTAAAAAGTATGACCAGCGACGCGTTCAGAAAAGAAGCTATGGCTATGGCAGATCAGTTATTTATCAATAATTGCCCGATCAATTCTTTGACAGAACGAAACCCGTACTGTTCGCAATAATGTTCCAAGCCTTCGATGATTTTTACGGAAACACCCGGGTCAATAAAATTGGCGGTGCCTACTTCGATGGCCGTGGCTCCGGCCAAGAGAAACTCTACGGCATCCTGCCAGGAGGCAATACCGCCTAAACCGATGATGGGTATCTTCACCGCCTTATAAGTTTGCCACACCATGCGTAGGGCGACCGGTTTGACGCAAGGACCGGAGAGTCCGCCGGTAATGGTCGACAAGACCGGCCGCCTGCGAATCGGGTCTATGGCCATGCCCAGCAGCGTATTGATAAGGGAAACGGCGTCGGCGCCCTCGGCCTCGGCTGCGCGAGCTATCTCGGTGATGTCGGTTACATTGGGAGAGAGTTTCACAATCAGGGTCTTGTTGTAAACGCGACGCACGGCCCTGACTACTTCGGCAGCAGCAGCGGCCGATACGCCGAAAGCCATGCCGCCCTTTTTTACGTTCGGGCAGGAGATGTTCAGTTCGATGGCCGGCACTTTCTCCAAGGTCGCCATCTTTTCTGCGCAGGCTATGTAGGAGTCTATGGAGGAACCGCTGACATTTACCATGACAGCCGTATCCAGGTCTTTGATGGCCGGATATATATGTTCCACAAAATAGTCGGCACCTTTGTTTTGCAATCCGACGGCATTCAACATGCCCGAGGCCGTCTCGGCCATGCGCGGATAGGGGTTGCCTTCACGGGCTTCGGCGGTAGTTCCCTTGACGAAGATGCCGCCCAGACGGGACAAGTCGATGAAGTCTGCATACTCCGGGCCATAGCCGAAAGTGCCGGAGGCCGTCGTTACGGGGTTCTTCAAGCGCAAGGCCCCGATATTTACACTTAAATCTGCCATTTCAAATCATTGATGTTAAATACGGGTCCTTTTGTGCAGACGCATTGGTTCCCTTCCTTGGTATCTTCCACGCAACAGAGGCAGGCTCCCAGGCCGCAAGCCATGCTGTTTTCCAAGGAGACTTCGCAGTCACCGCCCTGTTGCTTCACTATCTTAGCCACGGCCTGCATCATCGGCTTGGGGCCGCAGACGTAAACCATGCGGTCGGCGCATTCTTCCAGTAAGGCCGTGACAAATCCTTTCCTGCCTTCTTCGTTTGCTTCGTTTTCGGTGATGGTCCGCACTTGGCCGTATTTCTTGAAACAATCCACTTGCACCAGGTCGCTTTTGCTCCGGGCACCCAGATAAATTTCAGGAGTAATCCCTCTTGCCAGCAAGCAGGCTGCGAGGTAAAGCAAGGGAGCTACGCCAACGCCTCCGCCCACAAGCAGCGGCGGACGCTTGTATGAGTAGTTTTCCCATGAACTGAACCCGTTTCCCAACGGCAGAAGCAAGTTAAGTTTGTCACCGACCTTGAGGATAGAGAGATTGCGGGTACCGTCGCCCACCGTCTGCACCAAGAGCCATAGTGCGTTCCGTTCCTTATCAACATAATGTATGGAAATGGGTCGCCGCAAGAATGTAGAAGGAGAACCGTCGACCCGCACTTGGACAAATTGTCCCGGAAGCATCTCCGGCAAAGCCTGTCCGCTTGTCAACTTCAAAAGGAAACAGCGGTCACTCAGCGTTTCGTTGGAAACCACCCGCATGTCAAGCATATATTTCCGCATTGCTTTCAAATTTGCGGCAAAGATACAACCACAAGCCTGATTAATGGTCCATCGGCAAGCATTAGTTTGCCGGTACGAAAGCTTCAAAAGTGTTGTCAGAGTAAAAAATCAAAATCTTGCTCACTGTTTTTTGGGGCGATTTTTGAGGTGTAAGTTCTTCTTGCTTAGGCGGTAGTTCCTCTTTTTTTGGACGCTCAACCCTCGTTTCCCGACGATTTTCGCGTGTGGGATGGACGGTGGCTCGGTTTTCGACCGTTCTGGAGGACTTCAGCGGTGGAGAAGCCGGCTGCAATTTCTCGGTTGTACCAGGCGAACGGTCTGCTTGTGTCTTTGCAGTGAAAATTTCCAATTGTTGACCCGGTGTTTGCCGGTCCTTGTCGGGGGAAAGCATTTCGCCGGTGCCATAGAGCAGCCATTCCAAACGGATGGCCGGATAAGTTTCATGGATGCGCTTGATGACATCCAGACTGGGATCGTTGCGACCGGTCATGTAATGGGAGATGGCCGCGCGCTGAATGCCGATGGACTCGGCGAACTCGGAAGGTTTCAGACCTTCGTGTTCCATGATTTGTATGATACGGTCTTTCATTCGATAACATTTGTTCAAAATACGGATGCAAACTTATATATTCTAAAGGGAAAACCAAAATGATTCCAGATGTATTCGATATAACTTTTGCACAAAACATATTGTATCCAATAGTATTACCGATTATAGAATACATACTTTATACACATAACTGCGAATAAATATGCATGTTCAGGAATTGGCTACTTTTTCAACAAAGGTCTGGATAATCTTACAAAAGAGTTAGAGTAGGGGAGTTTGGGATGAAATGCATCTCTATATTTACTTTCGATATATACATCTAATCAGATGATATATTATTAATTATACACTAAATATAGAGCTTCATCAACGGCTTTTTATCCGTTCAGGCTTGGTGAAAGCACGAAATATTCATTTCATACTTTAGATTTATTACATGTATATGTTGGATTACAATATATTATATGCTTATATATAGGATAAATAAAGGTATTCCTTCTCTCGAAAGCTGCCACTTCAGCACGCGCTGTAGGGTACTGCATACGATAAAGAATCACTTGGCTCTTACTGTCGTCAAAGCCGTGTGATACAAATGGATTTGTTATTTAATCAAGAAACATTTGGATTAGTTCTTCTTGATTCGGCATGTTTCCATAAGGTGTATTTACAAATGTATCATACAAATCTTTCTTGCCAGCTTGCAACAGGAGTATTTTCTCTTCTATCGTATTAAAACTGATAAAGCGGCAGGCAATGACCGGCTTGGTTTGTCCGATACGATGCGCTCTGGCCAACGCTTGCATTTCAGCGGCTGGATTCCACCAAGGATCAAGTATAAAGGCATAATCGGCGGCGGTTAGATTCAATCCGGTAGAACCGGCCTTTAAGGAAATCAGGAAGCAAAAGCAATCTTCCTGTTGCGAAAAGCGTCGGATTTCTTCTTCCCGATGGAAGGTCTGTCCTGTCAGAAGGGCATACTTCCAGTTCTTTTCAATGAAAGCATGCTCCACAAGCTTCAATTGCTTTACATAAGAAGAAAAAATCAACACCTTATGCCCACCGGCTTTCAAAATTTCGAGTCGGCGGAATATTTCATTCATCTTACCTGAGTCGCCTTTATAATCCGCATCTACCATTTTGGGATGATTGGCCAATTGGCGTAACAGGTTCAACCCTTGCAAAGCAAGGATATTCCATCGTTGCCGGTCTTTTTGATTGGCACTATCTTCTTTTTCCGCCAACATTTGGTTACGGATACGGTTTTTCTCTTTCTCATAAGCTTCCCTGTGCACTTCCGTCATTTCACAGTAAACAATTTCTTGGGAAAGGAGCGGCAGTTCAGGCGTCACTTCTTCTTTTGTCCGGCGTAAAAGGAAAGGGCGGAGCATTTTCTTCAGTAGCAGTTCCTTTTCCGTATCCTTTTCTTTTATAGGTTGCATGAATGTTTCTTTGAAAGTGTGGTAATCGCCAAGCAGTCCTTCATTGACGAAATTGAACTGCGCCCATAAATCTTCCAAGGAGTTTTCAAGAGGAGTGCCGGTCAATGCAAACCGACTGGCAGCTTGTAGCTGCCTTACCGCCTTATATATTTGTGATTCGGGATTTTTGATGTATTGACTTTCATCAAGGATAAGCAATTGGAACGGGTAAGTGCTTAGAGAGGCGATGTCCTTACGAACAATGCCGTAAGAAGTGAGTACGGCTTGATAATGTTCAAAATGAAGAGGCTGCTTCAACCGATTGTTACCATTGTATACAAGCGTATGCAGACAGGGAGCAAACCTTTGCAATTCATTTTTCCAGTTGTGTAATAAAGAAGTTGGAACTATAATCAAAGAGGCAGGAGTGGTGGTTTGTGCAGTTTGGAAAAAGGAAAGTTGTCCGTCAGCTTCAACGGTATCTCTCTCTTGGATACGTTGGTAAACATACTGCAACAGACAAATGCTTTGCAAGGTTTTCCCTAATCCCATATCGTCGGCCAAGCAGCCGCCGAAACCATTCTCATACAAATGCGCCAGCCATTGGAAGCCCATTTTCTGGTAATTTCTCAGTTTGGCTTTGATGCCGGGAGGAATGGCCGGGGGCGAAGCGGGAGGTGTCAACAATTGTTTCAATGCCTCTTCCTTTTTCGGAGAAATATCTCCGGCCAGCATATCTTTCAACAAGACGGCGTGTATTTTCCGCATTCGAAAGCCTTCTTTTTCTTCTTTGCCCAACTTGAACAGTGCCGCGTATTTACGGAACCACGCTTCCGGAAGGACCAGCAACTTTCCGTCAGGTAAGAGGAAATCTCGGTTGCCATTCAATATTTGCCGGCGAAAACGCTGAAAGGGAATCCGTTCATCTCCGATGACAGCCACGATGTGCAGGTCGAACCAGTCGATTTTCTCTTCGATTTCAGCTTCTACACGTATGTTTCCCAAGAAATATTTTTGTTCCAGTGCCTGTTCGATGCGAAAACCCGG
Source organism: Tannerella sp. (assembly GCA_031262895.1). Classification (GTDB taxonomy): domain Bacteria; phylum Bacteroidota; class Bacteroidia; order Bacteroidales; family Tannerellaceae; genus JAISGW01. The sequence goes on from JAISGW010000051.1 coordinate 8,630, forward strand.
TAAATGTCCGTCGTTTTGATGCAGCCATTCAAGCAAACTGTATGGGGCGGACTCACTATCACGCTTCAGCACGTAATGGTTCGTCCGTTTACAGGTCAGGCCGGCCCTTTCCAGCCGTCCGAGGCAGTCGGTTTCCCAAACCTCGTCGCGTTGATAATAGCAGATTTTCCCATCATCGCCGATCCAAATCACCTTTTTCCGTCCTTGGTCCGGGCGGATACGTCCGTCTTTGCCGTATTTGAACCAGAGCAACAGGACGAGCCGGTTGTTGAAATCCTTTTCAAGCGTAAGGATGGCTTCCTTTTCCGGCTTCACCTCCTGCAGGGGGATGCCTTTGAGCCTGACCTCGTATTGCCGCATGACCTTCTTGACGAAGGTTTTCAGGTAAATGCTTTCCGAACGCGGGGGCACCTCGACATAGGCTTTGTCGAAAAAGGGCTGCAGTTTTTTCGATTCGATATTTTCCACGCAATGAATTTCGTCCCCGATGAGCACGACGCTCGGCTTTTCGGAAAGTATGGCGACCGGTTGTGTTTGCAAGGAAATCTCGCGGCCGGCATGGGAAAGGACGATAAAATAACGGAAGCCTTTTTCGTCTTTCACGAAATTGAACAGGCATTCCGTATGCGAGGGAGCCAGATGCAGTCGCGAATTTTCATGCAGGAAGGCGCCCGACATCTTTTCCCGAAGGAAAACAGGCGTGTCGGTTTGGCGGACAAGTTCCAGCATTTTACGATTGTTGCTTTCTATGTGGGGACGGATGTAAGTGTCCACCGTTTCCCGGCTCAATTCCTTTTTGAATTCGGCGAAGTCTTTCTTTTTAGAATAAGTGTGCATCAAGGCTTGGTCGGACATATCATCGGCCAGCGCAATCAAGTTGAGCTGTTCAGTCGACAAGCGGCCTTTGGCCTTTTCTTCCGACAAGGAAGGGGAACCGAGGATGTGCAGGTAGCCCGTTTCGGCAGGTTCTGCCATACGCGCGTTAAACTTCCAGCCGAAGAGCGGATGCAAGGAAAGGACCAGTATCAGTTCGTCTTTCTCCATTTCGCCTGCAAAAATAAGAAAGCACGGCGTCCTCCCCAAGCCAATTCCTACATACCTTTGTTCATCTAAAAACCTGATTCAAATGAAAAAGCTTTTTTCTTTCTGTTGTGTGTCTCTTTTCCTGTGGGTATTGGCAGCCTGTTCGGAGGCGCGTTTCGCGGGAAAGGTAGACGAATTGCGCTGCGAAGACCTGGAGAATCCCTTAGGTTTGGATTGCAGTGTTCCCCGCCTGAGCTGGCAAATCACTTCCCGACAAGCGCAGGTAATGCAAACGGCTTACTGTATCCTGGTAGCCTCTTCGCTGGAAAAGCTCGAGGCCGGGAAAGGCGATTGCTGGGATTCCGGCAAAGTGAACAGCGACTCTTCCCTCTGGATTCCTTATGGGGGTAAGACCCTTCAGAGTCGCAGCGGCTATTATTGGAAAGTGCGCGTCTGGACGAACAAGGGCATGAGCGATTGGAGCGAACCCGCCTGCTGGACTACCGGCCTGATGCACCCCTCCGACTGGAAGGCGCAATGGATAGGCCTTGACAAGAGCTATTCTTCCGACCGCCTTGAAGGCAGCACGCGCCTGGCCGCCCGTTACCTGCGCAAGGAATTTCAATTGCAAGGGAAACCCGTGTCGCGTGCCATGCTTTATCTCTCCGGGTTGGGCCTTTACGAGGCTTATGTCAACGGGAAAAACGTGGACGAAGGGCAGGCGCTCTCGCCGGCTCCGACCGACTACTCGAAGGTCGTCAAATACAACACCTTCGATCTCACCTCCGTCCTGAAGCCGGGCGACAATGCCATCGGCGTCGTCTTGGGCAACGGCCGTTTCTTTTCCATGCGGCAGCCGGGCATCCGGCAGTTCGGCTTCCCTAAGCTGATTCTCCAGTTGGAGGTCAATTATGCCGACGGTTCGAGACAGCTCGTCGTGAGCGACACGACCTGGCGGGTGACGGCCGATGGCCCCATCCGTGCCAACAGCGAGTTTGACGGCGAGGAATACGACGCCCGTATGGAAATGCCCGGCTGGAACGCACCCGGCTTCGACGCGTCCCGCTGGTTGCCGGCTGAAGCCGTGCAGGCGCCCGGCGGCCGCTTGGAAGGACAGGAGAACCGCAATATCCGCGTCATGGCCCACGTGCATCCCGTGAAGATTTCCCAACTGAAGCCCGGCGTCTATATTATGGATATGGGGCAAAACATGGTGGGCCGGCTGCAGATGAGCGTAGTGGGGAAGGCCGGGCAGCAGGTGACCTTGCGTTTCGCCGAAACCCTGAAGCCCGACGGCTCGCTTTATACAGCTAACCTCCGCTCGGCGCAGGCTACCGACAAATATACGCTCCGCGGCCATGACTTCAGGCCCGAGGTCTGGCATCCCGACTTCACCTACCACGGCTTCCGCTTCGTGGAAATCACGGGCTATCCAGGCAAACCCTCCATCGGCAACTTCGA